>CAVFJK010000056.1:7583-8556 GCA_963622815.1 Ruminococcus bicirculans (ex Wegman et al. 2014) | reverse complement strand
AAAAACTCCTGTCATGGAGACTGCAGTAAATCCTGCAACTCCCCACTGGATCATATTTTCTCCGATCAGACATCCAAGATATTTTTCGTAGTAAACTTTATCATATAATAAAGGAACATAGTTCTGTGCTTTAAACCGGTCTGTTCCAAGAACCGGAAGAATCACCGGAAGAAGGATCACTGCTGCGATCAGCACTGCAATTACTGAGTACACACAAAAAATTCCCAGCCATTTTCCGATATTTTTTAAAGAACGGTCTTTAAACTGTTCAAAATATCGAACTACCGCATAGATCACCATAAAGATTCCGAGCATATAAAAGAAATAGAAATTCGACAAACCGGCCAGTGCAACCGACCAGATAAAAATATACGGCTTTTCTTTTTTATATATTTTATCGATTCCCATGAGAATAAACGGCAGATAGATCATCGGATTTGAAAAATACGGATGCTTCATAGCCGCATAAATCGTCCATCCGGCAAAAATATAGATCATAGCCCCCATGAATACTGCCTGTTTTGAATTCTTGTGATAAAAAGCATATCTGCTGAATGCAATTCCCGCCAGATAGATTCTCAAAAAGATCAGAAATTCATACAAAAATTCTGTCTGTGATGATTTAAAAAATACCGACAATAATGTCAGCGGATCACCGATCACGTAATAGTGTAACGTTGTCAGAATATCAGATCCATATCCGATATTTAAGTCCCACATTGGAATCGACAGTTTATGTTCTACAAACAATGTATACAGAATTTTTCGAAGATATCTTCCATAATATGCCAGCGAATTCAAATGCTGTGGAACTCCGTCATGACTCCATATCAGAGATTTTCCATTCAGATAGAATCGCATATACAGAAAAAGGGCTATTCCTGCAAAAGCAAGTGTATAAAGGAAATAAAAATCTGCATTTTTCCATTTGATGCGTGTTTCTTTATGTTTCATTTTACTCATGCTGTACCTG
>CAVFJK010000056.1:6902-7573 GCA_963622815.1 Ruminococcus bicirculans (ex Wegman et al. 2014) | reverse complement strand
GTACATAAAGTACCGCGGCCAATGACTCTGAATTATTCTTCTTCGCCGTACATAGCTACAAGTTTATTCAGATATGCATATCTAGCTTTTGCTTCAGATTCATTCTTAGCAAACAGTCTAGCTGCTTTTTCAGGATTCTGACGCTGCAAGGAGTTGTAACGAACCTCGCCATTCAGGAAGTCCATGTAGTTCTCCATATCCGGTGTCTTGGAATCCAGAGCAAACTTCTTGTCTGCTGCCGGGTTGAAGCGGAAGTTGTGCCAGTATCCGCACTTAACTGCCAGTTCTTCTTCTGTCTGAGCTTTTGCCATACCTTTCTTAATACCATGGTTGATACATGGAGCGTATGCAATGATCAGAGACGGTCCCGGATAAGCTTCTGCTTCTGCGATTGCTTTAACAGTCTGGTTGAAGTCAGCACCCATAGAGATCTGTGCTACGTATACATAGCCATAGCTCATTGCGATGGAAGCCATATCTTTCTTCTTGGTCTCTTTACCGCCAGCTGCGAACTGAGCGATTGCACCTGTAGGTGTGGATTTAGAGGACTGTCCGCCTGTGTTGGAGTAAACCTCTGTATCGAATACCATAACGTTGATGTCACGTCCGCTTGCGAGAACATGGTCAACACCACCGAATCCGATATCGTAAGCCCATCCGTCACCACCGAA
>CAVFJK010000056.1:1743-6892 GCA_963622815.1 Ruminococcus bicirculans (ex Wegman et al. 2014) | reverse complement strand
GGGATTTCTTGGACAGATAATCTTTCTGAGCAAGGATCTCTTTTGCTGCGTCACATCCGCAAGCTTCAAGAGCTGCTACCAGTTTGTCTGTTGCTGCACCGTTTGTTGCTCCAACAGAGAATGTATCCAGCCATTCCTGACCAGCTTCTTTAACTGCTTCGTCTTTTCCATCTGCTACAACAGCTTCAACTTTTGCTTTCAGGCCATCACGGATAGCTCTCTGAGCAAGAAGCATACCATAACCAAACTCAGCGTTATCTTCGAACAGTGAGTTAGCCCATGCCGGACCCTGTCCTTTAGCGTTTGTTGTGTATGGTGTAGACGGTGAAGAGTTACCCCAGATAGAGGAGCATCCTGTAGCATTTGCAATGTACATTCTGTCACCAAACAGCTGTGTAATCAGTTTAGCGTAAGGTGTTTCACCACAACCTGCGCATGCTCCGGAGAACTCAAGCAGAGGCTGTTTGAACTGGCTTCCCTTAACGGTTGTTTCTTTAAATTTAGCGATAACGTCTTCTTTGATTGGAAGTTCTCTTCCGTAATCGAAGAATTTCTGCATTCCTGCGTTTGCTTCCATGTTTTCCATAGCAAGGGCTTTTGCACCTTTCTTGCCTGGGCAGACATTTGCACAGGAACCACATCCTGTACAGTCATAAGCTGATACAGTCATGGTGAATTTATAGTCTTTCATACCTGTCATCGGAAGAGTAGCCATTCCTTCTGGAGCGTTAGCTGCTTCTTCTTCTGTCAGTGCTACCGGACGGATTGCTGCGTGTGGGCAGACATATGCACAACGGTTACACTGGATACAGTTTTCTGGCTGCCATACCGGTACATTTACAGCGATACCACGTTTTTCGTATGCTGCTGTTCCGGACGGTGTAGTACCATCAACATATTCTGTGAATGCAGATACCGGGAGGGAGTTACCTTCCTGAGCATTGATCTTGCACTGGATGTTGTTTACGAAGTCCTGAGCTTCCTGAGCGCCGTGAGTTGCATGAGCCATGAAGAGACCTTCATCTTCTGCATCTTTCCAGCTTTCCGGAACTTTAACTTCTACAACCTGTTTTGCACCGGCATCGATAGCTGCCCAGTTCTTCTGAACAACGTCATCACCCTTACGTCCGTAAGTAGCTTTTGCTGCTGCTTTCATCAGTTCGATTGCCTGATCTTCCGGAATGATTCCTGTAAGTTTGAAGAATGCGGACTGAAGGATTGTGTTGATACGTGTTGGTCCCATGCCGGTCTCAATACCGATCTTCACACCATCGATGGTGTAGAATTTGATATTGTGGTTAGCGATGAATGCTTTAACCTGTCCCGGGAGATGTTTTTCAAGACCTTCCATATCCCATGCACAGTTAAGAAGGAATGTACCGCCATCAACAAGTTCCTGAACCATGTTGTATTTGTTTACATAGGACGGATTGTGACATGCAACAAAGTTTGCTTTGTGGATCAGGTATGTAGATTTAATCGGTTTTTTACCAAAACGAAGGTGAGACATTGTAACACCGCCGGACTTCTTGGAGTCATAATCGAAGTAAGCCTGAGCGTACATGTCTGTGTTATCACCGATGATCTTGATGGAGTTCTTGTTAGCACCTACAGTACCGTCAGCTCCAAGTCCCCAGAACTTACAGTTTGTAGTTCCTTCTGGTGTTGTAACAAGCGGAGCACCTGTTTCCAGAGAAAGATGTGTAACATCATCGTTGATACCGATTGTAAATTTTTCTTTTGTTGTGTTCTCATATACTGCAACGATCTGTGCCGGTGTAGTATCTTTGGAACCAAGTCCGTAACGTCCTGTGAAGATCTTAACGTCTTTGAACTTGCTGTCTTTTAATGCAGCAACAACGTCAAGGTACAGAGGCTCGCCAAGTGCTCCTGGCTCTTTTGTTCTGTCAAGAACGCTGATCTGTTTAACAGAATCCGGAATAGCATCGATCAGTGCCTGTGCGCAGAATGGTCTGTAAAGACGAACTTTAACAACACCAACTTTTTTTCCTGCTGCTGCAAGGTAGTCGATTGTCTCTTCGATTGTATCGTTTACGGAACCCATGGCGATGATGATGTGTTCAGCATCTTCTGCTCCGTAGTAGTTGAACAGTTTATAATCTGTTCCGATCTTTTCATTTACTTTATCCATGTATTCCTGAACGACTGCCGGAAGAGCATCGTAGAACGGGTTACATGCTTCTCTTGCCTGGAAGAAGATATCCGGGTTCTGTGCGGAACCTCTCTGACATGGGTGGTTCGGGTTAAGAGCGTGATCACGGAATGCCTGGATAGCGTCCATGTCTGCCATATCTTTCAGATCTTCATAGTCCCATGTTTCGATCTTCTGGATCTCGTGAGATGTACGGAATCCATCGAAGAAGTTGATGAATGGAACTTTTCCTTTGATTGCTGCAAGATGAGCGACCGGTGTCAGGTCCATAACTTCCTGTACGGATGATTCACAGAGCATTGCACATCCGGTCTGACGACAGGCCATAACATCGGAGTGATCTCCGAAAATAGAAAGTGCGTGAGAAGCAAGTGCACGAGCGGATACGTTGATAACGCCCGGAAGCTGCTCACCAGCGATTTTGTAAAGGTTCGGGATCATCAGAAGAAGACCCTGGGATGCAGTATAAGTAGTTGTCAGAGCACCTGCTGCCAGAGATCCGTGTACTGCACCTGCAGCACCTGCTTCAGACTGCATCTCTGTAACCTGTACTTCCTGTCCAAAGATGTTCTTTCTTCCCTGAGTTGCCCACTCATCTGTTGCTTCCGCCATAACAGATGAAGGAGTGATCGGGTAGATAGCAGCTACATCTGAATATGCATAAGAAGCATGAGCGGCTGCATGGTTACCATCCATGGTTTTCATCTTTCTTGCCATAGTTTGTTTTCCTCCTTAAAGGTATGATGAAAAGTTTAATATTTATTTCAGACCACTATATGGGGTCTAAAAGTCCATTGATTATTATAGCATAGAGATTCCCGATTGTCCAATCAGGATTATGCATTTTCTGTATCTATTTGGATACAAAAAAGTTAGCCATTTATAAGTTTTTCAAGGGATTTCCGCTTCAGCATCCGGCACAGTTCCTCCTGGATTTCCTTTAACTCACAGTGCACAGAACAGGCCTGTCCGTCTGCCCCGTTTCGGGCACAGTCATACCCCGGTTCCAGACAGTCAATGATGAACATTTCAGGATCAATCGTCGTATAAACATCATAAAGTGTCACTTTATCCAGATCACAGTTCAGGGAATATCCTCCGTGCACTCCCCGATAACCTCTGACAAGGCCTGATTTCTGAAGTTTTTTTAAGATCTTATAGGCAAATGGGGCTGTGATCAGTTCTTTTTCACAGATTTCATTTACACTGACTCTCTCTGATCCTGCCATTGCGCGCAGTACGCGGACAGCATAATCACACTCTCTGGTTATCAACATATCGAATTCCTCTCCCACCGTTTGTGCACAGCTGACTAATTACCTTAAATTATAGCAACTCTAATAGGTAAATTCAACGTTTTTGTGATTTAAGGCTTGCAAAATCTCCACTTTACTGTAAAATGGGAATGAACGGCAAAAATAGGCCGCATAATTTTTACTGATTGAAATTTAATCCGAAACCATAATGAGGCAGTTTATACTGCAGCAAACCATAACGAAGAAAAGAGGTAACTTATGATTTCAGCAAATAATATCACTTTACGTGTTGGCAAAAAAGCTCTCTTTGAAGATGTCAACATTAAATTTACCGAAGGCAACTGCTACGGTCTGATCGGAGCAAACGGTGCCGGTAAATCCACATTCCTTAAGATTTTATCCGGACAGCTTGAACCGACAAACGGAGATATCGTGATCACTCCTGGACAGCGTCTCTCCTTCCTGCAGCAGGACCACTTCAAATATGACGCATACAATGTTCTGGATACCGTTATCATGGGTAACGCCAGACTGTATGAGATCATGAAAGAAAAAGAAGCTATCTACGCAAAAGAAGATTTCACTGACGAGGACGGTATCCGTGCCAGTGAACTGGAGGGTGAATTTGCAGAGATGAACGGATGGGAAGCAGAATCTGATGCTGCTACTCTCCTGAACGGACTCGGTATTGATACAGAGCTTCATTATACACAGATGGCTGACCTGACCGGTAGCCAGAAAGTCAAAGTCCTTCTTGCACAGGCTCTGTTCGGAAATCCGGATATTCTTCTTCTCGATGAGCCTACCAACCACCTGGATCTTCCGGCTATCGAATGGCTCGAAGAATTCCTGATCAACTTTGACAATACCGTCATCGTTGTATCCCATGACCGTTATTTTCTTAATAAAGTCTGCACGCATACCGCAGATATTGACTATGGTAAGATTCAGCTGTATGCCGGAAACTATGACTTCTGGTTTGAATCCAGCCAGCTTCTTATTAAACAGATGAAAGAAGCAAATAAGAAAAAAGAAGAAAAAATCAAGGAACTGCAGGAATTTATTTCCCGATTCAGTGCCAACGCATCAAAATCAAAACAGGCAACATCCCGTAAACGTGCTCTGGAAAAGATTCAGCTCGATGACATGCGTCCTTCCAGCCGTAAATACCCATACATCGACTTCCGTCCGAACCGTGAGATCGGAAACGAAGTTCTTATGGTTGAAAATCTTTCCAAGACCATCGATGGTGTAAAAGTTCTTGATAACATCAGTTTCACACTTGGCCATGATGATAAAGTTGCTTTTGTTGGTGCCAACGAACAGGCAATCACTACATTCTTCCGTATCCTTACAGGAGAACTGGAGCCGGACGAAGGAACTTACAAATGGGGCGTTACTACTTCCCAGGCATACTTCCCGAAGGACAATACACAGGAATTCGACAACGACCTGACGATCACCGACTGGCTCACTCAGTACTCCGAGATCAAAGACGCAACTTATGTACGTGGTTTCCTCGGCAGAATGCTCTTCCCTGGCGAAGATGGCGTAAAGAAAGTCCGCGTTCTTTCCGGTGGAGAAAAAGTTCGTTGTCTGTTATCTAAAATGATGATCTCCGGTGCAAACATCCTGATTCTGGATGAGCCGACAAACCATCTGGATATGGAATCCATCACCGCACTGAACAACGGTCTGATCAAGTTCCCGGGAGTTATTC
>CAVFJK010000056.1:1078-1733 GCA_963622815.1 Ruminococcus bicirculans (ex Wegman et al. 2014) | reverse complement strand
CACGACCATCAGTTTGTACAGACCACGGCAAACCGTATCATGGAAATCCTTCCGGACGGCAGACTGATCGATAAGATCACTACTTATGATGAGTATCTTGCAAGCGACGAAATGGCTAAAAAACGTCATGTCTTCCAGGTTAATGAAGAAGACGCTGCTGATAACTAAAATTTTATCGGACAATAAAAAGCTCCTGGTTTCTAATGAGATTCCAGGAGTTTTCTTTATGTTCTGTCATAATCATTTCATTGTAATATCTGCCAGTTTTCCATTTGTCACTTTAAGCAGATCATCCAGCGGAACTTTTAATGTCAGTCCTATCCTTCCGCCACTGACATAAATTTCATTAAACGAACCGGCCGATGCATCAAATACGACCGGATACGGTTTCTTCATTCCAATCGGGCTGCAGCCACCTCTGACATATCCCGTAATCTTCAGAATATCTTTCACATGGATCATATCCACAGTTTTTTCTCCGACTGCTTTTGCGGCAGCCTTACGGTCTACTTCTTTCTCGATCGGAACCACAAATACATAATATCCGCCGCTTTTCCCTTCCATGACCAGCGTTTTAAAAGACTGCTCATATGGAGCTCCGATCAGGTCCGCACTGTGAAGTCCGTCTATAAACTCATCACATTCATACGGAAAT
>CAVFJK010000056.1:0-1068 GCA_963622815.1 Ruminococcus bicirculans (ex Wegman et al. 2014) | reverse complement strand
CTTTTGCCATGTTGTCCTTCTTTCCTGCCCCTGTAGGCATATTTTCTGCATGTATCGTTTTATTTTTTCCGTTTCTTATGTACAGCGTCGCGGCGTGAAATTTTTTTCCAGAGTTCTTCGCCCTCCCGGTCATCCTCATCCATCATTTCTCTTAAGACTTCTTCATCCAGCTCATCTTCATCAATCACAACCGGTTCTTCATAATCCTCATTCATTGGATGATAGGAATCCTCTGTATCAAAAGATCCCAGCGGAAGATCAATTTCCTTCTGCTTACTTTTTCTCGGACGATATGGAATCGTTTTTTCAGACTCCGGTGCCACATCATCTCTTCTGTGTTTTCTGGTCTTACTTTTTTCAAGCTTAAAGTCCACCTGCTGTGCACTTCGAGAAGGTTTCCGGGAACTGCTCTGCTTTTGCACTGATGGTCTTTTCACATTCTCACTCTGAGACTGTTTCTGCACTTTCTTAACTTTTTTCTGTTCTTTTCTGTCTGATTTCTGTGGCATATAATCTCTGAAATCCACGTAATCCGAACTTTCCTCAGAGTCATCATACTCATCTTCATACTCATCATCGTCATCATCTCTGCGACGGTTCGTCGCAAACTGAATCAGCATTCCAAGAAGTGCAAATCCGGCACTTAATCCCAGTCCATACGGAATATCTGCCAGTCCGCCAAGTTTTGCAGCAGAAAATCCTGCCATCGCACCTCCAAGCAGACTTGTACCAATGATCAGAACTTCTCTTGCCTGTTTCATAGCAAGTACGCCAAGCCCTACTCCCAGAAGCAGACAGAAGAAAAACACCAGAGAAGTAGTCGGATGAAACACATAAATTCCAAGTCCGATTCCAATCCCCGCACCCAGAATAAAAATACCGATCTTATAGCTTACAAAGGCGATCACGGCAAGTATCACACCCGCACCCACCATAAAAGCAGCATACATATATTTCTCCGTAACACCACTGGAATATGCCGCGCCAAACCCGATTCCGGCTCCGATGATAAATCCGAAGAGCATCATCCAGAACCGCAGAAGTCTGTATCCCAGAATGCAGTTTACT
>CAVFJK010000055.1:0-9548 GCA_963622815.1 Ruminococcus bicirculans (ex Wegman et al. 2014) | reverse complement strand
GAATCCGGGACGGATCGCATGAATGGAACATCTTCCCTCTCCGTTCAGAAAGCCACATTTTTCCTCAGCTCCACGCATTGCCAGATGTGGCAGGATATTTCCATCAGAAATTCCCAGTTCCAGTACGCTTCCAATTAATTCTTCAGGCGATTTTCCAAGACCTTTGCTCAATCGACAGACATCGTACGGATCCAGCAGTACGGAATCTCCCATCCCTGTACAGCAGTCGAAGCAGCCTTTACAGTCCTGGCAGTCCGCTTTTACCATATCGTTTGCATCATATAATCTTCCATCTGAAATTTCTTCCAGTGTCACTTCTCTTCTCATAGATTGTCTTCCTTTTACTTATAATAATTTTAAACCCTGATGTTCATAAATATTCATTGCAACCCTTATGATACAGGACTATAATAGGGAATGTCAATCTGTTGCTGCAACCAAAACAGCAGCACAATAATAAAAAACGGAGGAAACAAAAAATGCGATCTCTCGCAATCTATCTGAAAAATTACAAGAAAGAAAGCATTCTTGCACCTTTCTTCAAATTTCTGGAAGTTGTGTTTGACCTGCTTGTTCCGGTAGTCATCGCCCAGATCATTGATGTGGGTATTGCTGGAAATGACCGTCTGTATATTATCGAACGGTTCTTTATTCTGGTACTCATGGCTGCCGCCGGACTTACCGTCAGCATTATCGCCCAGTTTTTTGCAGCAAAAGCAAGCGTAGGATTTGCCACGAAATTAAGACAGGCAGTTTATGACCATATCCAGAAACTTTCCTACACAGAACTCGATACTCTTGGAACCGACACTCTGATCACACGTCTCACCGACGATATCAACCAGGTACAGAATGGTGTCAACATGGGACTGAGGCTTCTTCTTCGAAGCCCTTTTATTGTGTTAGGCTCCATGGTCATGGCATTCACCATTAATACACGATGTGCCCTGATCTTCGTCGTTGCCATTCCGGTACTTTTCCTTGTGGTATTTGTGATCATGTATCTCAGCATTCCGCTTTTCGGAAAAGTGCAGGCCCGACTGGATGCTGTTACAGGTCTCACCAGAGAAAATCTGACCGGCGTACGTGTCATCCGTGCTTTCTGCCGCGAAAAAGAAGCCGTACGTGAATTTGATGAGAGTAACGCTCAGCTCACCAGATTAAACGAATTCGTAGGAAAGCTTTCTGCTCTTCTCAATCCGGTGACATATGTACTTATCAATATTGCAACTGTCATCCTGATCAACAATGCAGGTCTTCAGGTAAACTTAGGTAACATGCAGCAGGGACAGGTTGTTGCCCTTTATAACTACATGGCTCAGATGATCGTCGAACTGATCAAACTTGCATCACTTATCATTACCCTGAATAAATCTGCTGCATGTGCAAACCGTGTTGCCGATATCCTCAAAGTAAAAACATCCATGGATTATCCGGATACCACTGCTTCTACATCAGTTTCCAGTGAAAATGCCGTGGAATTTAACGATGTGACATTTACTTATGCAGGAAGCAGCGCACCAAGTCTTTACAATATCAGCTTTTCTGTAAAAAAAGGACAGACTGTCGGCATCATTGGCGGTACCGGAAGTGGTAAGTCTACTCTGGTCAATCTGATCGCACGTTTTTATGACGCAACCAGCGGAACTGTACAGATGGACGGACAGAATATCCAGAGTTACAGTCAGCATGATCTGCGCGAAAAAGTCGGTGTTGTCCCACAGCGTGCTGCACTTTTTAAAGGCTCTATCCGCGAGAATATGAAATGGGGCCGCGAAAATGCTACTGACGAAGAAATCTGGGATGCACTCACCACTGCTCAGGCCCGCGAAATTGTCGAAGGCAAAGATGGACAGCTTGAATTTAAACTGGAACAGAATGGACGTAATCTTTCCGGCGGTCAGCGTCAGCGTCTTACCATTGCACGTGCCGTTGTAAAAAAACCGGAATTCTTGATTCTGGACGACAGCGCCAGTGCACTGGACTTCGCAACAGATGCCGCACTTCGTAAGTCTCTGCATCAGTTCAGCGGAAATGTTACCACCTTCCTGGTATCCCAGCGTGCCGCAAGCATCCGTCAGGCAGATCTGATCCTTGTTCTGGATGATGGTGAACTTGTCGGAAAAGGCATCCATGATGATCTGATTCATACCTGCGATACGTATCGTGAGATCTATTTCTCTCAGTTCCCGGAAGAACGTGCAAAATATAATGCTTTAAACACAGCCGTATCCGGTAGTACTTCGGAGGTGACCTTATGAGTAAACAGAATAAACAGCAGACAAACGCATCCAGTATGAAAACACTCTGGAAAGTACTCCGTTTCATCGGTAAATACCGTTTTCTCCTGATATTAAGCATCATTCTGGCAGCTGTATCTGTCATCCTGCAGTTATATGTGCCGGTACTGTTCGGTAATGCGATTGATCAGGTCATCGCAGAACATGAAGTAAACTTCAGTATGATGTGGTATTATCTCACCAGGATTCTGGTAATGGTCATTGTTTCCAGTGCAGCTACCTGGATCATGAATATCATCAACAACCGTATGACCTTCCGTACCGTACAGGACATCCGTGCAAAAGCGATCCGTCATATTCAGGTACTTCCGCTCTCCTATCTGGACAGCCACAGCACCGGTGATATCATCAGCCGTATCATTGCTGATACCGATATCCTCTCAGATGGCCTTCTGCTTGGATTTACCCAGCTCTTCTCCGGAATCGTTACGATCATCGGAACTCTGATCTTCATGTTCTCCAAGAACCTCTGGATCACCCTGATGGTCATTGTACTGACCCCGGTAAGCTTTTTTGTTGCAAAATTCATTTCCTCCCGCTCTTTCCATATGTTCCGGAAACAGAGTGATGCACGTGGCCGTCAGACAGCACTCATCGAAGAAATGATCGGAAATCAGAAGATCGTACAGGCTTTTGGGTACGAAGATAAATCTTCTGCACGTTTTGCCGAGATTAACAAAGAATTAAAAGAATGCAGTCAGAAAGCGGTCTTTTACAGCAGTCTGACCAATCCTTCCACCCGTTTTGTCAACAATGTCATTTATGCGGGTGTTGCTCTGGCAGGTGCATTTATGATTCCTGGCGGTGCACTCACCGTTGGTGGTCTGTCTGTACTGCTTGCTTATGCAAACCAGTACATGAAACCATTCAATGACATCAGCTCCGTTATCACCGAGCTTCAGAATGCGCTTGCATGTGCTGCCAGAATCTTTGCACTTCTGGAAGAGACTCCGGAAAGTGCTGATCCGAAAGAAACCATTTCTGATGTCAAAGGCGAGGTTGATATCGATAATGTAAGTTTCCGTTATATTCCGGATAAAAAACTTATCGAAAACTTTAATCTGCATGCAGAGCCGGGTAAGCGTATCGCGATCGTCGGCCCGACCGGATGCGGAAAGACCACATTCATCAATCTGCTGATGCGTTTTTATGATGTAACTGGCGGTACGATCTCTGTAGACGGACATACGATCAATGAGATTTCCCGCCATTCCCTGCGCAGTAGCTTTGGTATGGTCCTTCAGGACACCTGGATCAAAAACGGAACAGTCCGTGACAACATCAACATCGGAAAGCCAGACGCTACCGATGAAGAAATCATTGAAGCCGCAAAGCGTTCCCACAGCTGGGAATTCATCCGCCGTCTCCCAAATGGTCTGGATACTCACTTAAAGGAAGACAGCCTGAGCCAGGGTGAAAAGCAGCTTCTCTGCATCACTCGTGTTATGCTCTGCCTGCCTCCGATGCTGATTCTGGACGAAGCGACCTCCAGTATCGATACCAGAACCGAGCTGATGGTTCAGGAAGCATTTGACCGTCTTATGGAAGGACGTACCAGCTTTATTGTTGCTCATCGTCTTTCTACAATTCGAAATGCAGATGAAATTCTTGTCATGAAAGACGGAAGCATCATTGAGCAGGGTACTCATGATGAACTGATGACAAAAGGCGGATTTTATCAGAATCTGTACAACAGCCAGTTTGTCAAAGTAGCTGAATAAATATTCATTTCAATAATTATTATAAAAGAATTCGCCGCAACAGAAATTTCTGTTACGGCGAGTTTTATTTTCTATTATCCATCTGTTATTTTATTTATCTTTCTGCGCAGCCAGATATTCCTCCGTCAGTGCCACTGCATCGCGGATACAGTCCGGGCAGCTTCTGAGGACTTTTCCGGTCTCTATCCCTTTCAGTTCACGACAGAGATAGGAGCCGTTCTGTTCCTGAAATTTCTTTACATATTCTTTTACTTTTCTGTAAGTATCTCCTTTTGTTGCTCTTCCCTTTTCCAGATCACCAACACTGTTTTCCAGTCCAATGATCATCATCATTCCGGAAAGTGCACCACATACCTCCATCATTCCCATACCGAGGCCAAAGCCTTCTGCAATACGGAACATTTCTTCTTCATCAACTCCGAATTCCCTGCAGAATGAACATGCAACTGCCTGTGCACAGTTATAACCTTTATCATGAAATGCGATTGCCTTTTCTGCTTTTGTGCTCATTTTCTATTCCTCCTGAAATTTCTCATAAAAAATGTTTGTTTATACTTGCACTAATTATAACAGAAGCATTACAATATATCTATATTTTTATAGCATACGAAAAAGGGCTCTGTTTTCTAATCAATTATTATCAGAAAACCATTCATACCTTTTGTGCATTTGTCGATGCAATTTCCAATTGTATCTTGACAGTCCGGAGTAAAAAGTGCTATTTTAACTTTAAATTTTAAAAACAATCATATGACGAGGTGCAAAGACATGCAGGAATTAAAACCTATTAAAGAAGGTAAAGTACGCGAGATTTATGATAACGGAGACAGTCTGATCATGGTAGCGACTGACCGTATCAGCTGTTTTGATGTTATCCTGAACAATGAAGTAACTAAAAAAGGAACTGTACTGACACAGATGTCCAAATTCTGGTTCGACCTGACCGAAGACATTCTGCCAAACCACATGCTTTCTGTTGATGTAAATGATATGCCTGAGTTTTTCCAGCAGGAAAAATATGCCGGAAAATCCATGATGTGCCGTAAACTGAACATGCTTCCTATCGAATGTATCGTTCGTGGTTATATCACAGGCAGCGGCTGGAAGAGCTATCAGGAAAACGGTACCGTATGCGGCATCACACTTCCTGAAGGATTAAAAGAATCCGATAAACTTCCGGAGCCAATCTACACCCCGTCAACAAAAGCCGAGATCGGTGATCACGATGAAAATATTTCTTTTGATCAGAGTGTTACACATCTTGAGAAATATTTCCCTGGCAGAGGACAGGAACTCGCTGAGAAGCTTCGTGATAATACAATTGCTCTCTATAAGAAATGTGCAGAATATGCACTGAGCAAAGGCATTATCATTGCAGACACAAAATTTGAATTTGGTCTTGACGAAGACGGCAATATGGTGATCGGTGACGAAATGCTGACACCGGACAGCTCCCGTTTCTGGCCTGCAGAAGGCTATGAAGCCGGACATGGACAGCCTTCCTTCGACAAACAGTTTGCACGTGACTGGCTGACTTCCCATCCAGGAAATGACTGGACACTGCCACAGGAGATCGTAGATAAGACTATTGAAAAATACCTGCAGGCATACAAGATGCTCACAGGAAAAGATCTCGACTAATATATACCTAAAGGAGTGAATTTTACGAGTGGACGCAAGTGACACTTACCAGCTAATTATTCTGATCATATTACTGGCATTATCTGCATTTTTTTCATCTAACGAGACTGCCCTTATGGCAGTCAATAAGATCCGGCTCCGTACGCTTGCCGATGAAGGTAATAAACGGGCAGCTAAAGTTCTTGATATTGTTGAAAACCATACATCAAAAATGCTCAGTGCCATCCTGATTGGAAATAACCTTGTTAATATCACCGCCTCCTCTCTTGCTACATCCCTGGCATATAGTTTTGGCGGATACATGGTGAGTATCGCCACGGCTGCATTAACTGTAGCCATCCTGATATTCGGCGAGATCACGCCAAAGAATTATGCTACACTGAATGCAGAAAAGATCGCATTACGTTATATTCCGATCCTCAGCTTTTTCATGACGATCATGACTCCGTTTATCTTCATTATTAATCTGGTCTCAAGATTTTTCATGAAACTGCTTCATGTAGATCCTGATGTAGCAAATAAAGCCATGACCGAAGAGGAACTCCGTACGATCGTAGATGTCAGTCATGAAGATGGTGTCATCGAATCTGACGAAAAGAAAATGATCTACAATGTGTTTGATCTGGGCGATGCTGATGCAAAGGATATCATGGTTCCGAGAGTTAATGTATCATTTGCGGATGTTAATTCTACTTATGACGAGCTGATTGATATTTTCCGTGAAGATCGTTTCACCCGTCTTCCTGTATATGAAAATACGCAGGATAACATCGTTGGAATCATTAATATGAAGGATCTCCTTCTGTATGATCCGAAAGATCCGTTCGATATCCGTAATTATCTTCGTAAACCACACTTTACTTACGAATATAAGGATATCTCAGAACTTCTGGTTGAGATGCGTGATTCTACTTTTAACATTGCGATCGTTCTTGATGAATATGGCGAAATGACCGGTCTCATCACTCTGGAAGACATTCTGGAAGAGATTGTCGGAGAAATTCATGATGAGTACGATGAAAGCGAAAATGAGCTTATTAAGAAGCTTTCTGAGCGAGAATATATTGTTGAAGGTTCCATGAACCTTGATGATGTAAATGATCATCTGAGTACACATCTGGATTCCGAGGACTATGACTCTCTCGGTGGTCTTATCATTGAACATCTGGACCGTCTTCCGGTTGCAGGCGATCAGGTCATCACAGACGATGGTATTCGACTGGTAGTCGATAAACTGGATAAGAACCGTATTGAAAGCGTACGTGTAATTCTCCCGGAAATTTCTTCTGAAGAAACAGAATCCGCTATTCACTCATCAGATAAAGAAAACTGATCTCAATATAACGACCTATAAAGTAAAAAGTGTTGCTCTGATACATAACATATCAAAAGCAACACTTTTCTTTTATTCTATCATACTTTAACGGCAATCATATTCTGCTGTTTTTATCACTTACTGCTCTGCTTCCATCTCTGCATTGATCTCATCTTCACAGGCAGCCATCGCCTGCAGGGTCATTGTCAGAAGCTTTGGCAGTTCCCAGCCCAGCTGTTCTGCCCCGCGTTCAATGACCTCACGTGAGCATCCTGCAGCAAAACCTTTGCTCTTATATTTTTTCTTCAGGGATTTCAGTTCCATATCTTTTGTGCTCTTCGAAGGACGCATCAGTGCTGCCGCCCAGATCAGTCCGGTCAGTTCATCTGCCGCAAAAAGAACTTTTTCCATTTCGTGCTCCGGTTTCACATCGATCGTTGTACCGCATCCAACGGTAATTCCGTATCCATGTGAGCAGACTGCATGAATGATATCTTCGCCCACACCGCCTTCTCTTAAAAGCTCCGGTGCTTTCAGACAATGTTCTTCCGGATACAGTTCGAAATCAATATCATGAAGGAGTCCTACGATTCCCCAGTACTCAGCATCTTCTCCATAGCCCAGTTCATTTGCATACCATTTCATGACCGCTTCTACTGTATAGGCATGCTGAATATGAAACGGATCCTTGTTATATTTTTTTAATAAGGCAAGTGCCTCTTCTCTTGTAATGTGCTCCATAATCATCTCTCCTCTTGTCGCTGTGTTTTCTTTATACTATATTTCTTTTTAAAGAAAATAGCAAGATAACTCAAAGGGCTTATTCTGCAATCGTTTTCACAGTGTTACTTCATTTTCTTTTTGTATGGATTGTCTTCGGATACATCTGAAGAAGATTTAAAATTTCTTCATATACAGCTTTGTTGTTTTTTATGATCAGTGCAAGACGTTCTTTTGCCTGATTAAGCTGGTGAAAAAGGAGACGTACATCTGACATCTTTCCTGCTTTATGTTCTGTCGTTCTCAGATATCCTGCCTCATCATAGTAATATCTCTCATCCAGCAATGTCACCATCCGTTCTGTATCGCGAAGTGACGCACTGTTCACGGATGCGGAAGCTGTTGTTTTATCCTGATATGTATACCCTCTCCGAATATAATCCTGCAACATATTTTCACCCTCAGTCTCATCATTCGCATAAACCACTTCTATATGCGGATAATATCGCGGACTTCTTTTCTCCGGCAGATGCATGATATTCTGAATAAAAGAAGACAATTCCGCATTTGTACGGATTCGGTCTGTCAAATGAAATTTCTGTATGCCCGGCAGGTTCTCCATCGATTTCGTGACCGTATTATCCATTTCCTCCGATGAGATCATATTCTCAGAATCACTGGAAAATATCATCGTCTGATTGCTCTGCACGGCTCTCAGTAAAATATCTAATTCATTTATTGATAATAAATGCGCCTCATCTATCAGAATCGCACTGTAAACAGTCAGATCCATTGTTTCATCAATCTGACTGTCAGACAGAAAATCAATCCTCTGCAGACGTTCGTGCAGAATCTTCCATTCTTTTCCTGCTTCTCCACAGTGAATCATACAGACTCTCTGACGAATCGATAATTTCATGGCAATATCATAGAGAAGCAAGGATTTTCCTGTTCCCGGAAGTCCGCTGAACCAGAAATACCCTGCATGTTCCACCCGTATCTTTTTCAGAATCTGCCGTTCAATGTCACGCTGCTGCGATGTCAGAAAATACTCTTTTCGAAGAAAACGTGCCGGTTCTGTCAATGGAGAGATCAGATAAAGCTCTGCCTGAAAAAGATCTTCGATATCTCCTTCATAATCTTGACTTTCTTTCTGAAGAACAGCACAGAGATGCTCCCAGTCTGTTTCTATGATATGATCATGATTTGTCAGTTTTACAAGCCGGCTCTGACTGCTGATATAGGTATAGGAATGAATCGGTTTCCCGAGAACAGACAGATAATACCGGTTCTGTATCAGCTGTTTACAGATTGCCTCATCGGATACTGCACCGCTTTTTAATTCGATGTTTACAATCTGCTCCTCTTTGATCTGAAGAAGATCAAATTCCTTGCCAAGCTTTGGAATCTGAAAAGAGTAGAAAAAACGAAGAGCATATATTGCAGGCATATGTTCTTCCAGACGCTGTACCAGAGATTTCATACTGGAAAGTTCCCAGTCCCGTATCTTCAGGAAATATTCTCTTCCTGACAACTGACGCTCTAACTTCTGAACAGAATCGATCGTTTGCTCTCTTGTGATCGTATAGATAGAGATAGATTTCATGTCCCGCTCCTCCGTCCTTATTATATCGGTGATTTCTTTTATCATATCATTTAAGTTCGTCTTTAATTCCCGCCCAGGCTTCTTTCAGTCGGTCCAGTGAATATCCGGCATTGGCAGGACTCGTCGATGGAAGCTTCTGTGCCTCAATTCCATTTACTGGATAAATATACTTATGATACAGCTCATAAGCTTTTCCGCCGTTCGTATAAATTGTCCGGATATCTGCTGCCGCAAGTATCTCTGAC
>CAVFJK010000054.1:0-6333 GCA_963622815.1 Ruminococcus bicirculans (ex Wegman et al. 2014) | reverse complement strand
GATAAGAAATACTGTTTACTTTTCCCTCAATCTCAGCCTCTCCCTTTTCAAGGTCAAGCCCTTTTACATGAAGCTGTTCTCCTTTGATCAACACTTTTCCCGCATCAGTCAGAAGAAGGATCTCGTTTTCATTAAATGAATGAACATCCTGAACACCCGTCAGCTTTCCGTTCTTTCGCTCTTCCAGCGTCAGACTGTGCCCTTTTCCTTTTCTGTTCTCCTCCAAGGCTACAGCTCCTATCCTGCATTTACTGTTAATCTATGAAAGAAGCCTGTCCAATAGACGCACAATCGTTACTCTGCCCGATAATAAAAGAATCAGAGATAACGGAAAAGATTTTCTGCGTCTTCTTTTCTGACGGTTTCCTTAATATCCAGCACTTCAACTTTTACATTCTTACTTCCAAACTGGATTTCAATCGTATCGCCTGCTTTTACCTGCGCAGAAGCTTTTGCCGGACGGTCATTGACCAGAACTCGTCCTGCATCGCACGCTTCATTTGCAACGGTTCTTCTTTTGATCAGACGTGAGATCTTTAAATATTTATCAAGTCTCATATATACCTCCAAAATAACAAAAGGGGGAACTGTCGTTCCCCCGAAAAGTATCATTTATTATTCGTTTACCATATCTTTCAGAGCTTTACCAGCTTTGAATTTCGGAGCTTTGGAAGCTGCGATCTTCATTGTTTCACCAGTCTGAGGATTTCTTCCTTCTCTGGCTGCTCTTTCGCTTACTTCAAATGTACCAAAACCAACTAACTGGATTTTTCCACCTTTTTTTAATTCGGATGCTACAACATCAGTGAAAGATTTTAATACAGCCTCTACATCTTTTTTAGAAAGGTTTGTTTCTTTCGCCATTGCTGCTACTAATTCTGTTTTATTCATGGTGTTCCTCCTCTAAATAACCTCATTCTTATTTATTGCGTAATGCTTCCTTGGCATATGCACGCTATTTACTATATATAAACCTTTTATGTCAAATTGTCAAGGCTTTTCGTTTTTTTCAGCCCCATCTTCTGTCGCTTTTCGCGACTGTTTTTCCAACTGTTTCAGTTCTTCCCATGAGAGGCCTGTCATCCGCTCATCCTGCGGTGCAAAGATCTTCGGATGTCGGAATTTCATTTTTGATGAAACACCCTGAATCACATCCTCAATCGTAAAAATCCCCTCTTCTTCCGCGATCACACTGTGAAGTGCAACCTGGAACAGTACATCGCCCAGTTCTTCACAGAGATTTTCGCTGTCACCGTCCTTTGAAAGACGGTCGATTCCTTCCAGTATCTCATTACTCTCTTCGAGCAGATACTTTTTCAGGCTTTCATGCGTCTGTACGCTGTCCCACGGACACGCCTTACGTATCGCCCTGACAACTTCCATAAAATCATCAAAATTCTGCATATGTCAGATTACATCATGGAGTCAACCATATCCAGAACAGCTTTTCCCATAACTGCTGATTTTTCGTCAGCATCTTCCAGGGATGTTCCCTTTACACCATAATAGAATTTAACCTTCGGTTCTGTACCTGACGGACGAACGCATACCCATGCATCGTTTGTCAGCTCATAATAGAGAACGTTAGAGTTCGGAAGGCCTGTCGGTGTAACTTCGCCTGTTTCCAGATTTTTAATCGTATCTGCCTTGTAATCTCTTACAGCAACTACTTTATGTCCTGCAAATTCTGCCGGCGGATTCTGACGAAGAGAATTCATGATCTCCTGGATCTTCTGAAGTCCTTCGATTCCTTTCATTGTTACAGCTTTGATATCATCTTTGTAATATCCGAACTGCTCGTACATTTCGATCATTGCATCCCACAGAGTCTTGCCCTGAGTCTTATAATATGCAGCTGCTTCGCAGAGTGCCATAGTTGCTACGATTGCATCTTTATCTCGTGCATATGTACCGATCAGGCAGCCATAGCTCTCTTCAAATCCAAAGAGATAAGATCCTTTTCCGCTGTTTTCAAATCCAAGGATCTGCTGTCCGATAAATTTAAATCCTGTCAGAACTTCGATCAGTTTTACTCCGTATCCTTTTGCAATAGCATCTGCAAGGTTTGTTGTAACGATCGTCTTGATCAGGGCGCCGTCTTCCGGAAGGCTTCCGTTCACTGCCTTACGCTGGCCGATTTCATAATTTGCAAGAAGGCATCCTGACATATTACCTGTCAGATCATGATATTCTCCGTTCTTATCTTTTACACGTACACCAAGACGGTCTGCATCCGGGTCTGTAGCCAGAACAAGGTCTGCATCAACTTCTTTTGCAAGTTTCAGTCCAAGTTCAAATGCTTCTGCTGCTTCCGGGTTCGGATAGCTTACAGTCGGGAAATCTCCATCCGGGAGTTCCTGTTCTTTTACTACGTAAACATTTTCAAATCCAAGTTCTTTAAGGATTCTTCTTGCCGGGATATTACCTGTTCCGTGAAGCGGTGTATAAACGATCTTCAGGTTCTTTCCTTCTGCCTGGATCGCATCCATATGGATAACCTGTTTCTTCAGTTCTGCCATATAAGCATCGTCAACTTCTTTTCCGATCACTTCGAACAGACCTGCTTTTTCAGCTTCAGCCTTGTCCATGGTCTTAACGGTATTCCAGTCGGAGATTGCTTTAACTTCTCCCATGATTCCGCTGTCATGCGGCGGTGTGATCTGAGCGCCGTCTTCCCAGTATACTTTATATCCGTTATATTCCGGCGGGTTATGGCTGGCTGTTACATTGATGCCTGCAACGCATCCAAGATGACGTACTGCAAAGGAAAGTTCCGGTGTAGGTCTTAAAGTCTCAAAGATGTATGCTTTTATTCCGTTTGCTGCAAGGCAGAGAGCTGCTTCCTGTGCGAATTCCGGTGACATATGACGGGAATCATATGCGATTGCAACACCCTGGGATTTCTTATCTACTTTTGCAATATAGTTTGCAAGACCCTGGGTAGCTCTTCTTACAACATAGATGTTCATGCGGTTTGTTCCGGCTCCGATGATTCCACGAAGACCAGCTGTACCAAACTCAAGATCCATATAAAAACGTTCTTTTATTTCATTCTCATCATCTGCAATATTTTTCAATTCCTCTTTTGTTGCTTCATCGAAGTATGGGTTTGCAATCCACTGTTCATAAACCTCTCTGTAATCCATACTAAAATACCTCCCTGTACAATGTATTTCCGACAGTCCACTGACTGCCATTGATGTTGTAATTATACACCCGTTTAGTTAAAAAAGGAAGTATAATCTAAAACGGATAGTGTTCAAATGCCCTCGCTTCAAACTGTCGCCACGCTTCTCTCTGGCGTATGAGATTCTGTAATTTTTCGGTATTTTTTACGGAAATCCACGTTTTTCGGTGGGTATAGTAGTAATTTGCCAGTTTCCAGTATTTCTCCGGATATCCAAACCGGATCCTGAGATTTGTCCACTCTTCTTCGCTCACAGGTTTTGTCTGGTGGTATACACGGAGCATTTCTTTTCCAAGTCGGATATCCCAGTTATATTTTTCGAGAATTTTTCTCATAAAGCGGTACAAATCTGCCATTTGTGTATCAAAGCCCCAATGTTCAAAGTTGATCACTGCAGTTTCTTTTGCACGGAGTAAAACGTTGTGCTGGTTGTATTCTCCATGACAGACTTCGCCTTTTTCTGCCGCTTCATTCCTTAGATTCTCATAACCTGAGTTTTTCAAGGCCAGATATGCTTCTTCGCCGTCTTTCAAAAAATCTTTGACTGTTGCCAGATATATTTTTTCAAAAGAGCTGGACGGACCGCGTTTTCGGATGAAGCTGCGAATTTTTTTGAGTTCCTGATTATGCCGCTGATATTCATTCTCAAGAGAAGGCTCCACATAAAACTCCACTACAGGCATACGCATGCGCTGGTGCAGTTCTGCCAGGGTACGGACGCTCCTGAAAATATCTTCTTTTGAACGGGTATCACACTCTCTTCCTTCGTACCAGTACTGTATGGTATAAGGAATGCCATCCCGGTCACGGCTTACGAGATTCTCTTCCCGATTCGGAATATAACAGTCTACGATGCCGCCTTGTTCCTGAATCTTCAAAAGCAGTTCCTGCTGTTTTTGGAGTTTCTTTTCTGTTCCTTTGAATTCTTTTATGACGACAAGTCCTTTTTCGGTACGACAGAGAAGTCCGCCGCGGGTACGGGACGTGGATTCGGCGGTAAGACCATACTGCTCCAGTGTGCTGAGTCCGTAATCATACAAATGAAAATCCCCCCTACATAAGCTAGATAAATGTACCTTCTATCTTATGTAGAGGAGATTCAGAAAATGCATGCGCCTGCGGCGCTGTACAAATGTTATTTTTTGTCTCTTATTATCATCATTAATTTATCTTTTGTGTTATCGGAAGGTTCTTCGAGAACATGCTCCAGTAATTCCTTCAGTACTTCTCCGAGTTCCGGCCCAGGTTTATATCCTGCCTGGATCAGGTCACGTCCGGTCACGGCAAGTGTCTTTAACGACACGCACTGTTTCTCTTCAACTACCTTATGATAACACTCTGTCACGCCCTGAAGACGGGCAGTTTTCTCTTCGCGGCGGTATTCGCTCTGCGCAAGCATATCCGCTTCCTGCACTTCCAGATACAAAGGAAACAGATCTTCTCCAATCCGGTTCACAGCACGTCTGACTGACCTCATTTCCGGCATCGGACGATCATCATGATATCTGATCAGCCTGGAAACTTTACTGATCGTATCATTATCAAACTTCAGACGGCGAAGAATCGCTTTTGCCATCTTTTCACCTTCCAGTGCATGCAGTTTGAAATGGTCCCGTCCGTTCTCGTCAGTCTTACGCATTACCGGTTTCGCAATGTCGTGAAGAAGCATTGTCAGACGAAGTACTTTATCTGCACGCACCAGCAGAAGGCTGTGCAGAATGTGTTCACCAACCGTGTAACAATGATGCGGCGTATTCTGCTCCGTTTCCATACAGGTATCAAATTCCGGAAGAAATTCTTTTGTAATGCCTGTCTCATAAGCTACGCGAAGATAATCCGGATGCGGTGAAACAAGAAGCTTCACCAGTTCCGTCTGGATCCGTTCTGCGCTGACACATTTCAGATTCGGTGCCAGTGCACGGATTCCATCTTTTGTTTTTTCTTCAATCGTAAATCCCAACTGTGCAGAAAATCGCACTGCCCGCAAGATTCGAAGTGCATCCTCATGGAAACGCTCCATCGGATCACCGACACAGCGAATGATCTTATGCTCCATATCTTCCATTCCATGAAAAAGGTCCACCAGACCTCTTATCGGATGATATGCCATCGCATTGATCGTAAAATCTCTTCTCTTCAAATCTTCTTCCAGACTGGACGTAAACACTACCTGCTTCGGATGACGCCCATCTTCATAGTCGCCGTCCACGCGGTATGTTGTAACTTCATAGCCTTCTTTGTCCATTAAAACGGTCACTGTTCCATGTTGAAGTCCGGTATCTACCGTACGCGGGAACAGTTCCTTCACCTGCTGTGGAGAAGCAGCTGTCGTAATATCTCAGTCGTTGGGGTTACGTCCCAGGATCGAATCCCGGACGCATCCTCCGACAACATAAGCCTCATAACCGTTTTCCTCTAAAATGTGCAGTATCTTTTCCGCATTGGAAGGAATCGTTAATTTCATATTAGTATGCTCTTCCCCAGTAAACCATCTTCTTAGCCGGTTTTCCACAGCATACGCAGACATCGCTTAAGTGTTCCTGCTGGAACGGCATACATCTGGATGTTGCCTGAACATCTTCTTTGATCTTATCTTCGCATTCGCGGTTTCCGCACCACATAGCTTTTACAAAACCAGGTTTGTTGTTGATGGTATCTTTGAACTCTTCATAATTTGTTGCAACATAAGTATGAGCGTCGCGATGTGCACGTGCACGTTCCAGCATTTCTTTCTGCATAAGATCCAGTACTTCCTGAACTTTTGCAGCAAGTTCATCAAATGATACAACATATTTTTCTCTTGTGTCACGACGGCAGATAACAGCCTGTCCGTTCTCGATATCCTTCGGACCACATTCGATACGAACCGGAATACCTCTCATTTCCTGCTCTGCAAATTTGAATCCCGGGCTTCTGTCTGTATCGTCTACTTTCACGCGGATTCCTGCTGCTTTCAGTGCTGCAAACAGTTCATCTGTTTTTTCAAGGACGCCCTCTTTACGCTGCTGGATCGGGATGATAACAGCCTGAGTCGGAGCGATTCTCGGTGGCAGAACAAGTCCGCTGTTGTCACCATGAACCATGATGATCGCACCGATCATACGGGTTGTCATCCCCCAGGATGTCTGGTGTACATATTTCAGAGT
>CAVFJK010000053.1:0-21253 GCA_963622815.1 Ruminococcus bicirculans (ex Wegman et al. 2014) | reverse complement strand
TTTATAAAAATAGTTATAATTCTAAACGTTAGAATTATAACTATTTTGTTTTGCACTAAACGCAAACAAGGAAGGAATGTGAACTATGGACACATCATTGCATTATCTGACAATGGCGAATCAGATGCTGATCCAGAAGCGGCTTCTGGAGAGGGTAAAGGCTTCTGGACTTACAATGGGACAGCCGAAGGTTTTGGATTATCTTAAGG
Source organism: Ruminococcus bicirculans (ex Wegman et al. 2014) (assembly GCA_963622815.1). Lineage (GTDB taxonomy): Bacteria > Bacillota > Clostridia > Lachnospirales > Lachnospiraceae > Blautia_A. The sequence continues at coordinate 21,044 of CAVFJK010000053.1, read as the reverse complement.
ATCATGATGGAGCCAGTCAGAAGGAAATTGCGGCGGGATGTTTTATTGAAGCGGGGTCGTTGACTTCGATTCTGAATCGTATGGAAGAAAAAGGCCTGATTGAGCGACGTATGCTCAATGGAAACAGAAGGACTTTTCATATCTTTATGACGGAGGCCGGAAGGAAAAGCCAGAAGATTGTAGAAGAGGCTTTTGTGGAAATTGAGGCAGCTGCATGGAAAGATATTTCTCAGGAAGACGCAGAGGCTTTTATGAGAATTTATCATAAAATTTACGGCAATCTGTCTGAGGCAGGTTGTGATCATAAAGGGAAAGAAGGAAGTAACAAATGAACAAATTAAAACGATACGTAATTTTTCTGATTGGTCTGTTTGTAAACTCACTGGGTGTCAGTCTGATTACCAAAGCGAGTCTGGGAACTTCACCAATCTCATCTATTCCGTATGTGCTGAGCTTAAGTTTCCCGTTTACGCTCGGAAACTTTACGATTTTTTTCAGCGTATTTCTGATCTTATTGCAGTTACTGATCCTGCGTAAGAATTTTAAACTGGAACATGTTCTGCAGATTCCGGTATCCATTGCGTTTGGATATTTTATCGATCTGACCATGCTTCTTTTTGCCTGGGTAAATCCGCAGGCATATGTTATGAAGATCGTATATCTTCTGATTGGATGCCTGATCCTTGGATTTGGTGTGTATATGGAAGTACTTGCAGATGTTGTTATGCTGCCGGGAGAATCTTTTGTCCGTGCGATCGTTCTGACATGGAAAACCAACTTCGGTACGACAAAAATCTGCTTTGACGTATCCATGGCAGTCATCGCGGCAATCCTGTCCTTCGTATTCACCGGACGCCTCAATGGTGTGCGTGAAGGTACGGTCATTGCAGCACTTCTGGTTGGTTATATTGCGAGGGTTCTTGGAAAGAAGTTGGCATTTATCAAACCAATCCTGTTTCCAGAAGAGTATGCAGGGGAAAATGTGGAAAGTGTCGGCGAATCCGGTGCGACATCTGTGGATAAAACAGGAGATGCAGTTCAGAGAAATGTTATCGTCATCGGCAGACAGTTTGGAAGTGGTGGACATGATATTGGGAAAGCACTTGCAGAAAAATTTGGATATGCTTTTTATGATCAGGAAATCATCGAGATGACTGCCGGAACAACTGGATATACACCGGAATTCATCCAGAAACAGGAAGAGATGATGACAAACAGCCTTCTGTATGATCTGGTAAACCAGATGTACATGTATGCACAGCCGGATGAGGAAGCACCGAAGGATAAGATTTACGAGGCAGAATCCAAGGTTGTCAGAGAACTGGCAGCAAAAGGAAACTGCGTAATCGTAGGACGCTGCTCTGACTACACACTCAGAGACAATAAAAACTGCCTGAAAGTCTTCTTCTCAGCACCAATGGAAAACAGAATGAAACGAGTGATGGATCGTCTGCATTTGTCAGAAAAAGACGCAAAACAGAAAATCCAGAAAGAAGACAAATGGCGTGCCGATAACTATCGTTACTATACAGGACGTATCTGGGGAGCATCCTCAAACTTTGACCTGACTGTAAATACCGCTTTTGGAGAAGAGTACATAGAGATGTGCATCCGTGAGGCGATGAAACACTAAAAGAATTATATACACAATAAAAAGAGTGCAGATCCTGACAATTCAGTACAGAATTTACACTCTTTTATGTTATACAGTTACTCGATCGGTATTTATAATGTCAGGTCTTCTACATTAACTCCGAAAGATGATAATTTGGCTGTTGCAACTTTGATCTGATATTCTAATTCTTCGTTTACAGTATCACCATTTGCTCTTTTAATACGCTGTAAATCTGTGTATTTGTCGATAAGTAAAGCTTTTAATTCCTGATCACTCATATCATGATTAACATCCATATTGGCACCACCTTTCATAATTATTATAGGTGATAATCATAAGGGTGTAAACCCTGTATTCAATTGTCAAAGTGCAAATAGCAGGAATTTTATCCGGAAATGGAATAGAAATATTTGTTCTAAATCATAAAGGATAATTATATATCTGTCAAAGAGAAACGTTCGACAAATTTTTTACTAAATTGGTATATTGTCTCTTTAAAAAACAACTCCTGAGTGCTAAGATAGACAAGGCATAAATTAGATACTATGGAGGAAATATAAAGTGACAGAAGAAATTGAGACGCAAGAGAACAAAAAATTACCAGTGCTGCGGGGCGAGCTGGCGTTGCTGGTTGTGGTATTGATCAACAGCCTGGGAGTTGTACTGATGTTGTATTCCGGTTCCGGAATTTCGGCGATTTCCAGTGTACCATATGCATTTTCGGAAGTGTTCAATAAGATTTCCCTTGGAACCTGGACCTATATTTTCCAGGGACTTCTGGTATTGTCTTTGATGATCATGCGAAAGAAATTCGTAGCACCGTATCTTTTTAGCTTCGTTGTCGGATTTGCATTCAGCGAGATGCTCGATGTACATGAAATGTGGATTAACATCCTGCCGACAGCCATTGGTTACCGGGTAATTTACTTTATCATCAGCTACCTGCTTTTGTGCATCGGAATCGCACTTTCCAATCGCTGCGGTCTGCCGATCATCCCGACAGACCTGTTCCCGAGAGAACTGGCAGATATCACAAAGGTAAAATATTCCAGAATCAAGATTGGCTACGACGTTACCTGCCTTACCATAACCGCTCTGATGACCTTAATTATCCTCGGACATCTGGATGGACTTGGAATCGGTACGATCCTCGCCGCATTTACCATGGGAAAAGTGATCGGAATGATCGGTGACAAGATGGATCAGCATGTGAGATTTGAATCGTTTATGACAAAAAGAGCATAATACGCTGGGGCATTGCAGAGATATGCTATGTTGCTATGAACAATAACGATAACACAATAAAAGAATAAAAATCACAAAATAAAGATATAAAAACCGACAGGTATTCGCTACAATAGAAGTAGAAAATACAGGTCGGTTTTTTCGTTATATATAAACAATAGGGTAGATGCCCAATCAGGAAAGGAAGATAAGAATGGTAAGGATCAGTGACATCATACGTGCAGAATTTGCAGAGGGAGACGATAAAAGAGATGCGGGTCTTAAGACCCCGGAAAATATTTTGAGATACGATGATATTGTATATGGAACAGAATCTAAATGGCAGAAGCTGGACGTATACCGCCCAAAAGAGGGTAAGGAAAAACTTCCTGTGATTGTCAGTGTTCACGGTGGCGGATGGGTATACGGTGATAAAGAAAGGTATCAGTTCTACTGCATGGATCTTGCGGAGCGAGGCTTCGTGGTGGTGAATTTTTCTTATCGACTGGCACCGGAATATAAGTTTCCGGCATCGTTGGAAGATACAAATTCCGTATTTACATGGGTATTGGAAAACGCAGAAACCTATGGATTGAATACAGAAGAAATCTTTGCAGTGGGTGATTCTGCAGGAGCACATATCCTGTCTCTCTATCTGGATATCTGCACGAATCCTGATTATGCCGTGAATTATAAATTCCACACACCAGAAGCTCTGCAGATCCGTGCGGTAGCACTGAATTGTGGACAGTATCATATGGGAGAGAAAGAACTGGATGAGCTCACAGGAAAACTGATGGAAGAATATCTTCCGGGAAAAGGGACGAAACAGGAACTTCAAATGCTCAGCGCAGATGAATATGTGACAGAAAAATTTCCTCCGGCTTTCATCATGACTGCAGAAGAAGATTTTCTTTGTGGTCAGGCACCTCTGATGCATGAGAAATTAAAAAGCATGAATATCCCATGCGAATTCCACGATTACAGCAGTGGAAAATCTGAAAAACTGGGACATGTATTTCACCTGAATATAAAATCTGAGGATGCACGTAAATGCAACGATGAAGAGTGTCGGTTCTTCAAACAGATATTGAATTAAAGCAGAAAGAACAAAGTAAAGAAAGCCCTGTCAGGCAGAAAACAGGAAATAAATGAGAGCAACTTAAACAAAGATTTTGGTACAAACTATCACAGGAAAGGAACACAAACAAATGAAATTTCTCGAAAATTCAAACTGGATCTGGATCCCGTCATGGTCAGATGAGGACAAAAAAATCCCTCGCACTGTTCTGTTTCGAAAGAGCGTCAAACTGGCTGAAACACCACAAAAAGCAGAACTGGAAATCTCAGCAGATACACGATATAAACTGTACATCAACAATGATCTGGTAGAAGTTGGACCGAGCAAAGGCGACAAAAGTATTTGGTTTAAGGATCACTTGGATATCACCAGATACCTGAAAAAAGGAACAAACATCCTCGCCGTTATCGTACTCCGTTATCCGGAAAATCCAATGGACGGCAATCATGGAATGTTCCGCACCGCCACCCCAGGTTTATATGTAAAAGGCAAGATCACAACAGCTGATGCACAGAAAATCAGCCTGGACGCAGACGCTTCCTGGAAATGCAAAGTCAATAAAAATGTCTCTTTTGTAAGAGAAGAAGAACGTTTTGCCCCATTGATCATCCATGAAAATGCGTCTGGAACCCCAGAAATCTTTGGCTGGAAAACACCGGAATATGACGACTCAGAGTGGGAATCCGCGAAGCCATACATCAATGTAGAAATTCATCAGGCGGTAAGTCCGGGAAATCTTCAGCCTCGAACGATTCCATATATGTACCGCAAAGACCGCCATTTTACAGATATCATGTCAGTATCAAAATCTGTTCATTCACAGGAAAAATGGCAGGAATTCATAGAAGGAAAAACAGCTCTTGAAATCCCTTCAGACACAGAAGAAATCGTAGAGATCAGTGCAGGGGAAGAGATGACAGGTTACATTTTCCTCGCATTATCCGCAGGAAAAAATGCAGAGATCACGCTGACTTATGCCGAAGCTTACGTACAGGAAGAACACGTTGGACCTGACCATGTAGCACTCAAAAAAGACCGTCTGGATCAGGAAAATGGACATCTGGAAGGCTATCAGGATAACTATCATGCGGCAGGTCTGGGAACAGAAAACACCCCTGAGATTTACGAGCCATTCTGGTTCCGCACCTTCCGTTTTGTGCAGCTTCGAATCAAGACAGGAGCAGAGCCGCTTACATTACACCGACTTGATTATCAGGAAACAGGTTATCCGCTGGAAGTGGGTACCAGTGTAAAAACATCCGACAAAAGCCTCTCAGATATCTGGGAAATCAGTGAACGGACTCTGCGCAGGTGTATGCACGAAACTTATGAGGACTGTCCGTACTACGAACAGCTTCAGTATATCATGGACTCCAGAACACAGATTTTGTATACTTATTCTGTAAGTGCTGACGACAGACTGGCAAGAAAATGTATCGATGATCTTGCAAGGGCACAGCGGTATGATGGACTTCTGAATTGTTCTTATCCGAACTGCAATCCAAACATCATCCCGGGATTTTCTATCTATTATATCCTGATGATCTACGATCATATAATGTACTTTGGAGACCGGAAACTGGTGGAAAAATATATGCCGACTGTAGAAAGAATCCTGCAGTTTTTTGAAGAACACCTTTGTGAAAAAGGTTATGTCGGAAAAACAGGCGGGCTTATCATGGAGGAAGCTTTCTGGTCCTTTATCGACTGGGCAGAAGAATGGAATCCGACAAGCGGCATGCCGCCGGCAGGTTTAAAAGGACCGATCACGATGGAAAGTCTTCTGTATATCTATGGCCTTCAGCATGCGGCAAAACTGGCAGAATATCTTGGAAGAAAAGACGAAGCAGCACAGCTTACAGAACGTGCAGAGAAGGTTCAGAATGCGATCAGAACATATTGCATTGGTTCAGATGGCATGGTTCAGGACGGTCCAGGAATCGAAGAATACAGCCAGCACTGCCAGGTGTTTGCCTGCCTGACAGATACCATTGATACGGAGCAGGCGCGGGCAAATATACTCAGAACGATCCAGCAAAAAGACTACTTTGCACAGTGCACAGTTGCGATGCGTTTTTACTTATTCCGTGCCTTGGAAAAAACAGATCTGTATGCATACACAGACCAGTATTGGGAGGCATGGCGCACAATGCTTAAAAACAACTGTACAACCTGTGTGGAATCCGAAGCATACGCAAGAAGTGAATGCCATGCGTGGGGAGCTCTTGCGTTATACGAACTTCCGGGAACCATCCTCGGTGTACGTCCGGCGGCACCAGGTTATGAAAAGATTGAGATCCGTCCGGTATCAGGTTATCTGAAGGAAGCAGAAGGAACTGTCAAAACTCCAAAGGGCATGATCTATGTAAAATGGAACAAAGAGGGTGATAAACTGGACATTACCTGTCAGGCCCCAGATTCTGTAATAGATCAGATAATTTGTAAAACAGAGACAAAATAAAGACAAAAATATCAGAATAAAGATATAAGAATCGCATTTCGACTGATATGATTAGAGCATAGAAATTGCTGAGGGAGAAATCAGTAAGGACTGGAAACGAAAGCAATAAACAACAAAAGGGAACCAAAGGAGAGGAGAAAAAAATGGTAAGTTTTGCATCAAAGCACAACGACCCGAAAGCCAACTTAAGCTGGAGCGAGCGTATTGGCTATGGAATGGGTAACTACGGACTTGCATGGGTCAACGGTATCATGTCAGCATTCTTTATGCTGTATCTTACAAACGTGGCAGTACTTGACGCAGGTGTTGTAGGAACGATCATCGCAGTTTCAAAAGTATTTGACGGTGTCAGCGACCTGATCATGGGAGGCATCGTAGACCGCACGAAATCAAAACATGGTAAAGCAAGGATCTGGCTGCTTCGCATGTGTATTCCGATGGCAATCGCCAGCCTGCTGCTGTTCTGCATCCCGGCATCCATGACAACAGCAGTAAAATATGTATATGTATTTATCATGTACAACCTGGTAAACTCTGTATTCTACACATCCATGTATGTACCATATACATCCATGAACTACCTGATGACAGAGAATGCCTATGACCGTGGACTTCTTGGAAACATGAACATGATCTTCCAGACACTTGCAAACATCACAATGAACACTTTCTTCCTGAAATGGCTGAACCACTTCGGAGCAGGTGATATGTATGTACAGAGTGCATGGACAAAAACTTTCATCATTGTAGGTATCATTATTGTAGTATCAAGTGTTCTCTGTTTCTTCGGAACAAAAGAACGTACAGCAGTAAATGTAGGCGGACAGGAAGAACAGAAGCAGGACAAAGTTCCGGTTGGACAGGCAATCAAAGCTCTGTTCAAGAACAAATACTGGGTTCTTATGACGATCTGTATGTTCCTGATCTTCTTTGTCATTGTAATGTACTCTGTTGCAGCAGCATTCTATGCACAGTATGTACTTGGTGACATTAACCTGTACACACCGATCAACAACGCACTGTCTATCTCACAGTTCGCGATCATGTTCCTGACACCGGCATTTATGAAAAAATTCGGTAAACACAGAACTTATCAGGTTGGTCTGGTAGGAATGATTCTCGGATTTGCAGGAACCGGTCTTTGCGGAAGCAACGTTGCACTTCTGATCGTATTCAACGTTCTCAAAGGTATCGGTCTTGGTGCTGCCGGCGGTATGGCATTCGGAATGGTATCTGATACCATCGAATACAGCAAACTGAAATACGGCGTAGAAGCAGCAGGAATGGGAAACGCAGGTGTAAGTACTGCACAGAAACTTGGTCTTGGTCTTGGACAGGCTGTACTCGGATGGGTACTTGCAGGAGCAGGATTTGACGCAGCACAGGCAGCTCAGAGCGCAGCAGCCCAGAACGCAATCAGCTTCGTTTACAACTGGATTCCGGTAATCTGCATCGTAGTATGCTTCGTACTGATGCTGTTCTACAAACTTGAGAAAGAAATGCCGGCATTAAGAAAAGAAAACTAAATAATATGGGACAGTAAAAAATCTGATCCTACACAGCGAAAAGCAGGAGACTGAATTCAGGTAATAAATTCAGTTTTCCTGCTTTTTCTGTTATACTGAAAATAGTTATTGACATCTAAAAATATAATAGTTATAATCCTAACTGTTTGAATTATAACTATATGAGATATATAAGCTATAAAAGAACATAAATCGGAGGGCGATATGGACGGGAAAAATTATGAGTTTATATGCAGGCGGTTGGCATTGCTTCAGAATACGGGGATTTTCTGTGAGGAAAACGGGGAACTGATTTCCTGGCAGGAAAATCCGGAGAGCAATCCTTTATATCTGAATAAAGAACTCCGGCAGCTTTTGTATGAGCATGCAGTGCAGCAGGAGATTCCATTCCTTTACCGGGATGCACATAAAGTATGTTTCGGGTGCATTCTGAAAGACTCACAGCGTTTTTACTTCGGACCACTGAGCATGGAAATGCTGGACCGCGTTCATCTGCATTACTTTTATGCATTCTATGGCGTGGAACAGTCAAGGGAAAAACGCCTGAAGAAATTTACCCTGTCCGAGATCATAAAACTGACACAGCTTCTCGCGGCTGTACTTACTGGGGAGCAGTATGCAGGCGAGGAATTGGAACGCATCAGTCATCTTCACGAAGAAGTGGAGCGGAGTCTGGAAACGGACGAGATCTTTTTCCAGATGAAATCCGAGGAGGAAGAAATCTATCACCATACGTATCTTGAAGAGCGGAAACTTCTGGACTGTGTTCGGGAGGGGCGTGTGGAAGATGCTGTGCGGAAGTCACAAAATATGGATTCCGAGCTGGGAAAACTTTCTTCAAAAGAAATGAACCATTGGAAAAACGTCTGCATCGTAGCAATCACACTCTGTACGAGAGCTGCGATTGACAGTGGCGTTCCGCCATATATAGCCTATCAGATCAGTGACCTTTATATCCAGAAATGTGACGAATGCCGGGATGCTGTGCGGATCATGAAATACCGCGATCAGGCAGTCGAGCGGATCACACAGGAAGTCAAAAAGACATTGGAGAAAAAGCATGTTTCCAGCTACGTGGAGCAGTGCAGGGATTACGTGGGAAAACATTACCGTGAAAAAATCTATCTGGAAGATATTGCAGAAAACCTGGGAGTCAGCAGTACTTATCTTTCCAGACTCTTTCGCAAAGAAACGGGTGTCTGCCTGCAGGACTACATCACCGAATTCCGTGTGGAGCGTGCGGCAAACCTTCTGATCTACTCAAATGAATCTCTTCCGAGGATTGCAGAATATGTGAACTTTCCATCGCAGAGTTATTTTGGCAAAGTATTTAAGAAATATAAGCAGATGACTCCGAGAAAATACCGGGAACTCCATAAACCGAGAGAATTCTGATGAATTTTTACGCATAAAAAGCAGAAATCTATTTAATGGCAATAAAAGTACAAAAACAACATAATAAAGATAGAATAAAACCGTGAATCACTTTATTATAGAATCATCAAAAGTAATGCACCAGTGTTAGACAGCCTTGTGTCCTGGAAACAGAGATATGGGGCTGTTTTGGAGATAAAGTAAAAACGGTAACGAAAATGCGAAAGGGAGAGAACGGTATGAAGATCACAGATGTAAGAATCAATGGCATGAAAAATCCTGCAGGCTACAGTTTTGATTCCGTGCGTGTTTCCTGGAAAATCACAGACAGCGAAGGAATCGCACAGAAAGATGCAGAGATTGAAGTTTCTCTGGACGAAGAGTTTAAAGAACTTCTCTACAAAAAGAACAGTGCAGACCTGAACCAGACAGGGGAAGTTCTGGAAGTGAAACCAGAGCCACGCACCAGATATTTTGTCAGAGTGAAAGTAACAGATGATCTGGGCGAAACAGCAGTCAGTGAACATGCATATTTTGAGACAGCCAAAATGCAGGAATCCTGGCAGGCAAAATGGATCACGACAGAGCCGGAATACAAACATCATCCGGTTTTCTTCAAAGAATTTGAAGCAGAAAAAGAAATCCAGGCAGCAAGATTATACATCAGTGGACTTGGACTTTTCCACGCAGAACTGAATGGCAGAAAAGTCGGCGACGAAGTCCTGACTCCTTACTACAGTGACTATCACGAAGAAGAACAGTATTTAACCTTCGATGTGACAGAACTCCTCGACAAAGAAAACAGACTTTCCGTTTCTCTCGGAAATGGCTGGTACAAAGGAAAATTCGGGCTGGCAGGAATGGCAGAGAATTTTGGCAGCAGATTCCTTCTGATCGCGGAACTGCATATCAGCTATGCCGATGGAACAGAGCAGGTGATCGGAACAGACAATACATGGAACTATCAGGGGTCTGACATCGAAGATGACAGCATTTATGACGGCGAGATCATCAACCATCTTCTGTGGGAAAAAGAAGAAAACAAGGTTTACCAGGCAGTGGAAACAACAGTCGAGGGAAAACTTACAGAGAGATACAGCCTTCCGGTCCGTGAGATGGAAGATATGCCGGTCAAAGAGATCATTCACACACCGGCAGGAGAAACTGTCCTTGATTTTGGACAGAACTTTGCCGGATATATCACCTTTGTAAATCACCAGAAAAAAGGAACAAAATTTGTTTTTGACTTCGGTGAGATCCTGCAGCACGGAAATTTCTATAATGAAAACTATCGTTCCGCAAAATCCCAGTTTGTCTATATTTCCGACGGAAGAGAAGAACTGGTCAGACCGACCTTCACTTTCTTTGGATTCCGTTATGTGAGAGTGACCGGATGGGACGGCGAACTGCGAAAGACAGACATTCTCGGTAAAGCGGTTTATTCCGATATGGAGATCACAGGAAAGATCGAAACTGGTCATGCCGGTGTGAACCGTCTGTTTTTAAATGCCATGTGGGGACAGAAATCCAACTCGATTGATTTCCCAACTGACTGTCCGCAGCGAGATGAGAGACTTGGCTGGTGCGGCGATGCACAGGTGTTTGCAAGAACTGCTTCCTACAACATGAACACGGCAGCTTTTTATCATAAATTCATTCACGACCTGCGTCTTGCACAGAAAAAAGCCAATGGAATACTTCCAGGCGTGATTCCGGTATTTGCACCGGGAACCGAGATCGCAAGCAGCGTCTGGAGCGATATTGCAACCTTTCTTCCGGACGCACTGTATGAATATTACGGGGACAAAACTGCGCTTGCAGAATACTTCCCGATGATGAAAGACTGGGTGGACTGGATCACAGAGCAGGACAAGGCAAGAGGACAGAAATACCTGTATGATTTCGGAAACCAGCTTGGTGACTGGCTGGCACTGGATGGACGTACCGAGCAGAGTATGGAGGGTGGAACAGACGAATACTTCATCGGTTCCTGTTATTATTCCATGTCTGTCAAAAAGGTTGCCAGAGCAGCAGAAATCCTCGGTTACAAAGATCTTGCAGCAGAGTACGAAGAACTGTATTCCAGAATCTATCAGGCAATCCTGAGAGAATACTTTACTGAGAGCGGTCGTCTGGCAATCGATTCCCAGACAGGTTATATCACAGCCCTGTACGCCGGTGTTTACAAAGAAAAACAGCAGGTCATTGAGGGGCTGAAGGGACGCCTGTTCAAAGACTGCTACAAACTCAAAGGCGGTTTTGCAGGTGCCCCGATCATGTGCAAGGTCATGGCAGAGAATGGCATGGAAGAAGAAGCCTTCTACTTCCTGATGCAGGAGGATTATCCGGGCTGGATGCACTGTGTCGAACTCGGTGCAACAACCATCTGGGAAAGATGGAATTCTGTCCTGGATAATGGACTGTTAAGCGGAACGATGATGAACTCTCTGAACCACTATGCGTATGGAGCAGTTGTGGAATATCTCTACCGCGATGTTGCCGGACTGAAAGCTCTGGAGCCGGGATTTAAGAAAGCACTGATCACACCGCTTATGAATGGAAAGATGGGATATATGAAGATGTCCTACGATTCTGTCTACGGAACTTACAGCGTTGAGTGGAAAATCCGCCGTGACGGTTCCGTACATGTGGAAATCGAAGTTCCATTCAACTGTACTGCAGTGATCGGACTGCCATTCTACGATGGTGAGGTGGAAGAAGTCTCCGCAGGCGTTCATGTTTATGACTACCAGCCGACCGAAGATCTTTGCCATCGTTACACACGCAAGACACTGTTCAAAGATATGATGAAAGACGAGAAAGCAATGGCAATCATCGAACGTGTTTCACCGATGCTGATGCATTTCCTTTCTACCGGAAACGAAGACTATTTCTTTGAGAGTCTGGATACCATCAAACGTCTTACGTTCATGGGATTCCGTCCGGAAGAGATTGACCAGCTGAGCAATGAACTCACAGGACTTGTCAAAGATATGGAGGATGAGCAGGAATGATCCAGTATTACAGTGCAGAAAAATTAAATACGCATATGACTGCGATCCGAAGTCTGACCGGTGAGATCATGTATCTGATCGAGGGTGAGAAAAAAGCAGTCCTGGTGGATACCTGCCTTGGAGTAGGCCACTTACGAAAATTTGTGGAAACACTGACAGAGAAACCGATTACGGTGATCCTCACGCATGGTCATGTCGATCATGCGCTGGGAGCACCGGAGTTTGATGAAGTATATATGAATTCAGCGGACAATGCCATCTATGAAGCGATGAGTCCGCTGGAAGAGCGCAAAGGTTACATCCAGGCAAATCTGGGTGGCAAACTTCCGGATTTTGCAGAAGATGATTATGTACAGCCTGCACCGGCAGATTTCAGGGAACTGAAAGACAGACAGTTTTTTGACCTCGGAGGAATCCATGCGGAAGTTTATGCACTTCCGGGACATACCAGAGGAACGATGGTCGTTCTGGTGCCGGAAGAAAAAATCCTGATCCTCGGAGATGCCTGCAACAATGCAACCTTTTTATTTGATGAAAATTCGCTGTCCGTGGAAGAGTACAGAGAAAATCTTCTCCATGTACAGCAGAAGCTGACGGGCAGATTTGAGGAAACCTGTCTGTGCCATCATGTGGTAAAAGCATCCGCAGATATGATCCAGAGTGTGATCAAAGTGTGTGATGAAGTCATGGCAGGAAAAGCAGATGATGTTCCGTTCCATTTCATGGGAATGGAAGCCTTTGTTGCAAAAAAAGCCAATGAGCGTTTTGAGCGTCTGGACGGCGGCGAAGGAAATATCATCTACAGCAAAAACAAAATATGGAAAAACGGGGTGGCAAAATGAATTATCTGGCAATCGATGTAGGCGGAACCTTTATCAAATATGCGGTGATCACGGATCAATGTTCGATTACCGTGAAAGATAAGACTCCGACCCGGCAGGATTCTATGGAGATTTTTATTGACTCCCTCGTAGAGATTTATGAAAAGGTAAGCAGCAGTTATGAATTGGACGGAGTGGCACTAAGCATGCCAGGGATCATCGATTCCAAACGTGGCTTTATGTATACTGGCGGAAGTCTTTTCTGCATCAGTAACGTAAATATCGTGGAGATTCTGGAACAGAGACTTCATGTTCCGGTAACAGTAGAAAATGATGCAAAATGTGCGGCACTGGCAGAACTCTGGAAAGGTGCCATCAAGGACTGTAACAATGCGATCGTTGTTGTCTGTGGCACAGCAGTCGGTGGTGCAGTGATCTGTAACCGTGAGATCGTCAGCGGCAAAAACTTCATGGCCGGTGAGTTCAGCTATATTATCACGGACAGTAAGGATGATTACAAAATGGCGAACTGTCTGGCAGAGACAGCAGGTGCGGCATCTCTTCTCCACTGTGTTTCCGAAGAGACCGGAATCCCGATGGAAGAGCTGAGCGGTGAGAAGGCTTTTTCTCTTGCAAATCAGGGAGATCAGAGCGCACTTGCCGGTATCCGCAAGCATGCAAAAAAACTTGCGATCCAGATTCACAATTATCAATATATGTTTGATCCGGAAAAGATTGCGATTGGCGGCGGAATCAGTGAACAGCCGCTTCTTCTGCAGCTGATCCGGGAAGAACTGGCAAAGATCAACGGGATGTTTCCGTGGACACTGCCGGTTCCGGAAGTTACGACCTGTCAGTTTTTTAATGACGCCAATCTGATCGGAGCAGTCTATGTGCATATCAAGGCACGGGAAAAGAAAATCAGTATGGACAAAGTCAATGAACTGATGGAACTTCTGGAAAATCGAAGAGAAGGGGAGTACCTGAAAGCTCTCTTAATGGAATAAAATGAATGGCATTGCTGAAAAGCTGATGTCATGATGGAAGATAGAAACTAAGGAAAGAAATTGAGTATAGATAACGGAGGAAATGGAAAAATCATGGTAAGAAAATATCCAAATTTATGTAAACCATTACAGGTTGGACGAGTAACTTTTCGTAACCGTATGTTTTCTGCACCGATGGGCGGAACAGATATCACAAATGACGGATGCATCGGACCGAAATCCACAGCTTTTTATGAGCTGAGAGGCAAGGGTGGCGCAGGTGCAGTTACCGTCAGCGAGTGCATGGTGCACCCGGAAACAGATGGTTCTCATGCATATCATCTGGATACTTCAATCCTGAATTCTCTGGCATCTGCAACTTACACAGCAGATGCGATTCGCCGTCATGGCGCGATTCCGAGTATTGAACTTTCTCATTCCGGAATGTATGCAGGAACCTACATGACAGACAAGAACCGACAGAAAAGCATGCATCAATGGGGACCATCTGATACTGTCCGTCCGGATGGCGTGGAAGTAAAAGCACTGACAAAAGAACTGATCGCAGACATTGTTGCTTCCTATAAGGAGACAGCAGCCCTGGCAAAACGTGCCGGATTTGAGATGATCATGGTGCATGGTGGACATGGCTGGCTGGTGAATCAGTTCCTTTCTCCATATTTCAACAAGAGGACAGATGAGTATGGCGGTTCTCTGGAAAACCGCTGTCGTTTTGCAATCGAAGTGCTCAAGGCAGTCCGTGAAGGTGTTGGTCCGTTTTTCCCGATCGAATTCCGTATGAGTGGTTCTGAATTATTCGAGGGCGGCTATACACTGGAAGACGGCGTGGAGATCGCAAAGATCCTGGAGCCGTATCTGGATATCCTTCATGTATCTGCAGGAACTTATCAGCGAGGTTTTGGCGACACGCATCCGTCTATGTTCAAAGAACATGGATGTAATGTATATCTGGCTGCTGAGATCAAGAAGCATGTTTCCGTTCCGGTCGCAACGATCGGCGGTTTAAATGACCCGGCACAGATGGAACAGATCATTGCCGAGGGAAAAGCAGATATTGTCTACATGGCGCGTGCACTTCTCGCAGACCCGTTCCTTCCACGCAAAGTTATGGAAAACAGAGACGAGGAGATCGTGAAATGCCTCCGCTGCTTCACCTGTATGGCAGAGAGAGCCGCAACATCTACAAGACGATGCACTGTCAATCCGCTGATTGGACGTGAGATGGAAGGCGATGAAGTCCATCCGGCTCCGGTTAAGAAAAAAGTACTCGTTGCAGGCGGCGGTCCGGGAGGACTTTATGCAGCTTATACCGCAGCAAGAAGAGGACATCAGGTTATTCTCTGCGAGAAAGAAGACAAAGTTGGCGGCATCCTCAAGAGTGAGCAGGCACTTCCGTTCAAACATGAGATGTATGAACTGGCGGGAACTTACGAACTCCTTGCACGTAACGCAGGTGTAGAGATCCGCACTTCAACAGAAGTTACAAAAGAATACGCTGAGAAAGAAAATGCAGACGCACTGATCATCGCGGCTGGAAGCAGACCGCTTGTACCACCGATCCCGGGACTGAACGGAGAGAACGTTGTGATCGTCAACAATTATTATAAAGAAAAAGAGAAAGTGACCGATGAGGTTGTTGTATTCGGCGGCGGACTTGCCGGCTGTGAATGTGCGATCCATCTGGGAATGGAAGGAAAGAAAGTTCACCTCGTAGAGATGAGAAGCGAACTTGCCCCGGATGCAAACGTAAGACACAGACCATTGCTTCTCAAAGAAATCGCCAAATACGCAGAGGTACACACAAACTACCGTGGACTGGAAGTTACCGGAGAAGGTGTCTGGTGTGAGAATGAAAACGGAGAAAAAGTCCTCGTTCCGGGAACTTCCGTCATCTGTGCATTAGGACAGCGTTCCAGAACCGATGTTGTGGAAAACTTAAGAGACTGCGCTCCATATGTGGCAGTGATTGGTGATGCAAGCAAAGTTTCTACGATCACAAATGCAGTATACTGGGGATACCACGCAGCCCTGGATATCTAAGAAAGGAGTCAATCTATGTTTCCGAAGAATTTTTTATGGGGCGGTGCAGTAGCCGCAAACCAGTGTGAAGGTGCTTATCAGGAAGATGGCAAGGGACTGTCCATTCAGGATGTCCTTCCGCACGGGATCAAAGGTCCGAGAAGTGAACAGCCGACCGATGACAATATGAAACTGGTCGGAATTGATTTTTACCATCGTTATAAAGAAGATATCAAATTATTTGCAGAAATGGGATTCAAAGTATTTCGTACCTCGATCGCATGGAGTCGTATCTTCCCACATGGAGATGAGGAAACTCCGAACGAGGCAGGACTCCAGTTTTATGATGATCTGTTTGATGAGTGCAGAAAATATGGGATCGAGCCACTTGTGACTTTATCCCATTATGAGACACCGCTGTATTTGGCAGAGCATTATGACGGCTGGGTAAACCGTGATCTGATCGAGTTCTACAAACGTTATGTGACGATGGTATTTACCCGCTACAAAGACAAGGTAAAATACTGGCTGACTTTCAACGAGATCAATTCCATCCTGGAATCTCCGTTTATGAGCGGCGGAATCAACACACCGAAGGAAAAACTTTCCCAGAGTGATCTCTACCAGGCTGTGCATCACGAGCTGGTTGCAAGTGCATGGGCGACAAAGATCGGCCATGAGATCGATCCGGATTTCCAGATTGGCTGCATGATCTTAAGCATGCCGGTATATCCATTGACAGCAGATCCGTCTGACGTGCTTGCCGCAATGGAGCAGGATCACAAGAACATGATGTTTGCAGATGTACATGTCCGTGGCTATTATCCGGGATATGCGAAGCGTTATATGAGAGAGCATGGAATTTCCATTTCCGTGACAGACGAAGATATGGAAATCCTCAAAAACACCGTAGACTTTGTATCCTTCAGCTATTATGTCAGCGTATGTGCAACTGCAGATCCGGAGAAAAATGTCCGTGGTGAAGGAAATCTCCTCGGCGGCGTACCGAATCCGTACCTCAAAGCAAGCGAGTGGGGCTGGCAGATCGACCCGAAGGGACTTCGCTATGTATTAAATACCCTCTGGGACCGCTACCAGAAACCACTGTTTATCGTGGAAAACGGCCTGGGTGCTGTGGATAAACTGGTCCAGAGAGCAGATGGAGAGTGGACAGTCGAAGACGATTACCGCATTCAGTACCTGCGCGACCATATCGAGCAGATGGAAGAAGCAATCAAAGACGGTGTAGAACTCATGGGCTATACCACCTGGGGCTGCATCGACCTGGTAAGCGCATCCACCGCAGAGCTCCGCAAACGTTACGGATTTATCTACGTAGACCGTAACGATGACGGAACAGGTACACTGAACCGTTATAAAAAGAAGAGCTTTTACTGGTATAAGAAAGTAATTGAAAGCAACGGGAGAGAGTTATAATCTCTCCCGGTACTGCTCCGGGGTCATGCCGGTCTTTTTCTTGAAGATCCGGAAGAAATATTTCGGATTGTCATATCCGACCGATTTGGAGATCTGATACATCTTCCGGTCGGAATCTTTGAGAAGTTCTTTGGATTTTTCAATCCGTATTTCATTCAGGTAGTCTACAAACTTCATGCCGGTTTTCTGTTTGAACAGGGTACTCAGATAGCTTCTGTTCAGATAGAAAAGCGAAGCAATAAAATCCTGAGTCAGGTTTTTCTGATAGTTGTGCAGCATGTAGGTCTGGATTTTTTCTACAACGTCATCGCCTGAATAGATGCTTTCTGTCTTAAGAAGTCCTGTGATGTTCATAAAGAACTGATGGTAATATTCTTTCAGTTCTTTCAGAGAAAAGATATAGTTTACCACATTCTGAATGCTGTTGGAAGTCTTGGGTGTATCCTGTTTCAGATAGTAATTCAGGATGTTGCGGCACTGTCCGGACAGATAGTAGCAGTAGTATTTGGCATCCGCAAGAGTGAATCCGGATATGTTGCTCATCAGATCAAAAAGCCGTCTGGTCAGTGCCTGTACTTCATCCGGCATTCCGGCCTCAACGCGAAATAGAAATTCGTCTTCCTGATCCCATACAAATGCCTTTGGTTCCGGAGATTCACTGTAATAAAAAACTGTTTCAGAAGAATTATTCAGTTCACGACGGTTCAGTGCAGCGGAAGTTTCAATAAAAGCGGCATGCAGTTCACTGAGATCGGAGTGTGAATGGCTGATACCGATGATCAGGTCATTCCTGAGCTGATGTGCATAGTCTGTAAGGGCAGAGGAAATCTGACCGACCAGACGTCTGGAATGAATAACCTCAGTATTTGGCATAAAGAGCACAAGGAATCCCATCTGACCGAATGCAGTGTTTGGAAGATAGAGGGCGAGATCACCAAATCCTCCGTCTTCCAGCCAGTCCTGTATATCAATATTTTTCATTTCGACAGACGACTCAAAGTAAAGAGTCAGAAGAACCAGATGATGGGTATCATTGACAAAGTTCAGTTTCTTTGAAGAGATGGAACCCTCTCCGGTGTGATAGCCGAGGATGAGATTGGTCAGGTACTGTACGTCATATTCATAGTAAGCTGCTTCTCTCTGTTCATCGCTGTCAGAGATGCGGGAAAGTGTCTGACGGCTGTCTTCCAGATGATCGATCGCACGGGAAACACACTCCTGTATCGCTTCTTTGCTGAATGGTTTCAGAATATAATCAATAGCACTGGCAGAAATGGCCTGTTTGACATAATCGAAATCCCGATATCCGCTGATAACGATAAGCGGCATATCAGGATAATTTTCTGCCAGATAAGGCAGGAGTTCTTTGCCGCCCATAACAGGCATCTGCATGTCAAGGATCACAATATCCGGGTGAACTTCCTGTATCAGTTCGATTCCGGATCTGCCATTATCGGCCTCTCCGATGCAGGTGATCTGATCAGTCATGGGCTGTAATTTTTTGATCGTACCCTTGCGGATCAGAGATTCATCATCTATAACAATATAAGTATACATAGAAATTTCCTCCTTATTTCAGTACCGGGAGACGGATCTGTACATTTGTCCATTCACCCTGGCTGCTTGTGACAGTCAGGCCATAACCATTTCCATAATAAAGTTCGATTCGGCTGTGAATGTTTTTTAATCCGATACTCTGCTTATTGCGATGTCCAAGTTCTGTGAAAGAAGCTTCTTCACTGAGAGATTTCTGCAGCATTTCAAGGGTCTTTTTATCCATACCCTGTCCGTTGTCATGTACATCAAGAAGCAGACAGTTGTTTTCTGCATAAACACGGATCGTGATCGTATCGCCGGTGGAACAGTAGTTCAGACCATGGTACAGAGCATTCTCGACCAGTGGCTGCAGGATCAGCTTCAGTACTTTGTTATCCAGATACTCATTCGGGATATCCAGATCGAGATGGAAACGGTTATCAAAGCGTATTTGCTGGATCGTGACATAATCCTTTACATGTCCAAGCTCGTCCCGTACCGTTACCAGTTCACTTTGTGTTTTTAATGTATAACGGAACATATTTCCAAGTGCAAGGGACATAACAGCAATTGTTTCGTTATCCTCCAGTTCGGCGATACTGTTGATCGCTTCCAGCGTGTTGAACAGAAAGTGCGAATTGATTCTGGCCTCCAGAGATTTCATCTGTGCATCAAGAAGAATCAGTTTGTCCTGATAATCCTGTTTGATTGCGGAGTTGAGTGATTCGACCATGGCATTGTATTCATTATATAAAGTGCCGATTTCGTCTGTACGGTTCAGATAACGTGTGGACTGGATCAGGACATGTCCTGTCTGGGAGGACATTTTGCGGCTTAAATGTTCCAGCGGACGGACCATATAACGCGAAATAATATAGGCAAAAACAATGTATCCGGCAATGCAGGCGGCACAGATGATAATGATCAGTACCGCGGTAACATTAAATTCCTTGGAAAGCTCTGCATAGTCCATGACCATGGTAAGATGCAGAGGGGAAAGATTCAGGTCAGCCCTGCGGACATTATTTTTATCATTTGTAAAGCCGGAAGGTATTTCATCATAATTGGTATATAAAACGGCATTGGTTTCAGTATTGTCGATGGTAAGGAGGGTGACATCCGGCATGGTATTGACCGCACTGAGGTCAAACATGTCTGCATTACAGTCAAGCATCAGAACACCGACAACTTCATGAGTATAGATATCTTTCAGGCACTGTGCAAAGAAAACAGTCTGCCGGCTTCCGGTAAAGCAGTCATGAACCTCTTTCCCACTGACATAAAGGGAACCATTAAGCTTTAGTGTATCCTGATACCAGTCTGCATTCTGGAAATCATAGTTTGACTGGATCGTGCCATTTTCACCGTTTGTACAGTTAAAGATATAACCGGATGGTGTAAAAATATAGATACCATAGATATCTTCATCCGAATACAGAAGGTTCTGACAGGTGCGTTTAAAATTCTGTGACAGAGTAAAATATTCATAAGTGTCAGGCGGCGAATCTGTATCTTTGAATTCTTTGAGGTCGCTGATGATACTGGAACCATCATTATAATAGAAGTTAAAGGTTCCGGCAGTCTGGCGGATCGAATCCAGGGTAGTATTTGCGGCATTCTGTGCATTTTCAAACAGATGGGAAGAAATGACATCCATCCGTTCATAGGTAGTCTGCGTATAACGTCGATAGCAGAAAGCAGTAAAAAAGATCAGAGGGACAGTTGCCAGAATACTGAATGCCAGAAATATTTTAGTGCGTAGTTTCATTATTTTACCTCGAAAATAAAAATCTAAAAAATGTATACCATTAAACCCAACAAAAGTGTACCATGACCGTGTTAAAATGTAAACATCAAATGAAAGACACGGTTACTGTTCACAGGTAGTATTCCGCGAGGTGTTTTGCCATGAATATGGCAAAATCCCGA
>CAVFJK010000052.1:6104-7951 GCA_963622815.1 Ruminococcus bicirculans (ex Wegman et al. 2014) | reverse complement strand
GCTGTCGTCTTACGTACGATCAGTTTCGGTGTATATTCAATATTATAAAGACTTGTCGGCTGCAGTCCGGAATAGAACTGATCATTCATCATAATCTTTCGGATAATGATGTCACAGGCATCTCTGCCCTTCAGTGCCACAAAATGGTCGATCGTTGTCAATGAAAGTCTCCGGATGCCGGAATAAAATGTATCATCACATCCGATGACGGAAACATCTTTCGGGACACGGATTCTGGATTCCTCCAGGGCATCGATCGCACCAAGTGCCATCATGTCATTCTGTCCGGCGATTGCGGTAAAATTCCTGCCTTCTTTCAGAAGTTCCATCGTCAGCTGATACCCCATGGAATACTCCGAATCCATCCTTGGCAGTCTTCGGTCAACGGATTCATCCGCCGCCTTAATGAGTACATGTCCTTCCAGACCTTCTTTCTCATATTCTTTGACAAATCCATCAATTCGTCTGGAACGCTGCCACTGTCTCCGGGTAAGGGGCGGGGTGATAAATGCAACGTCTCTGTGTCCCAGATCAAGGAGGTGTCTGGCCATCAGTCTTCCGACCATGGTGTTATCCTGATTGATCGCATCGACCGTTGTCGTCTTTTCTTTATTGCTTATAATAACAAGGGGAATCTTCCTTGCCAGTTCCTCAACCTTTTTCTGAAAGTCCGGGTGAGGATTACATGCATAGATGATTCCCTGTGGGTTCATCGTGCTGATCATACGCAGATATTTTTCTTCCAGCCCGGCATCTCTCTGGGTATTACAGATAAAAACGCCGTATCCCTTCTCGTTCGCAACGGATTCGATTCCCTGAAGAAGAAGGACATAGTATGGACTGGTCAGCGTAGGACACAGCACAACAATCAGTTTTTCTTTTCTTGTGTTATTTTTATTTTTGCGATGAGGCAGCTCATAGCCCAGCTCTCTGGCTGCACATTCTACCTTTTCCACCGTTTCGGCCGAAAAAGAAACATTGCTTCTGCGGTTCAGGATCATAGAGACGGTCGCCTGTGAAACCCCGGCTTTTTCTGCTACCTGTGAGGAAGTTGCCTTCTTTTTTGCCAATATTCTTTCTCTCTTTCTGCCGACTTCATACAGCTGGATCAGAGATCCACTCTGCCTTCCAGTGCACGAAGCAGCGTTACTTCATCAATATATTCCAGGTCTCCGCCAACCGGCACACCGCTTGCGATTCGGCTGACACGGATTCCGGTAGGTTTTATCAGTTTGCTGATATACATTGCGGTTGTTTCCCCTTCCAGGCTGGAGTTGGTCGCAATGATCACTTCTTTGATTTCTTCTGTCTGCAGACGCTTCATCAGTTCTTTCAGGCGGATGTCATCCGGACCGATACCGAGCATCGGAGAGATCGCACCATGCAGTACATGGTAAACACCCTCATATTTTCCGGTTTTTTCGTAGGCTGCAAGATCTCTGGTATTCTCCACCACCATGATCGTGCTGGCATCCCTTTTCGGATTACTGCAGATTGGACAGAGTTCCTGATCGGTCAGCGTACAGCATTTCTTACAGTAGCGAATCTTTTCACGCGCACCCGTGATTGAAGAGGTCAGCTGTTCTACCTGATCCTTTGGCATATTCATAATATGAAAGGCCAGTCTCTGCGCGGACTTCGGTCCGATGCCCGGCAGATGAGAAAGCTGTTCGATCAGCTTATTAATATGTGTACTGTAGTATTCCATCAGAAAGGAAGGCCTCCGCCTAAGCTTCCAAGTCCTCCTGTCAGTTTTGACATTACTGCTGCAGATTCTTCTTCTACTTTACGAAGAGCTTCGTTTGTAGCTGCAACGATCAGGTCCTCAAGCATTTCGATATCATCCG
>CAVFJK010000052.1:0-6094 GCA_963622815.1 Ruminococcus bicirculans (ex Wegman et al. 2014) | reverse complement strand
TTTTACTTTTGTTACTTCACGTTTACCGGAAATGGTAACTTCTACAGCTCCGCCACCGGCTGCTGCTGTAAATTCTTTTTCTTCAAGAGCTTTCTGATTCTCTTCCATCTGACGCTGCATCTTCTGCGCCTGTTTCATTAAGTTATTCATGTTACCCGGCATTCCCATGCCCGGAAATCCTCCACGTTTTGCCATTTTTAAAATCCTCCTATTATTAATTATTCTATTCTTCCGATTCAGTTCCCGGTGTCTCTTCGATCACGACATCCATGTGAATATTTTCGCGGATTGCCTGATCGACCGTGATCTGTGATAAATTTGTCTGCTGATGGTCTTCTGCCACAAGCATATGAAGTTCAATGCTCTTGCCAAGCTTCTGCTCGATGATCGTCTGCAATTCCTTTTTTGCATCAGAATCATCCGGATAAAGTCTGCCAAGAGGAGTCTGAAACTCTACATATAATATCGGTTCACCAGTCTCTCCATTGTATTTTGGAACAGACTGGAGTAATGCCTGTTTAAAAGCTGCCGTTGTCTGGCCAACGATCATCTTCCAGCTTGCAACGATCTTCTGCAAATCTTCCGGTGCGGCCTTCTGCGGCGGCTTCGGCGGTTCTGCCCGTACGGCTTCGGCTGCATTCTGTCCGGAAACATTCTGCACCACTACCTGCTGTACCGGACGTTCGTCAATCTTCTGTTCCAGTACACGGATACGGTCCAGAACGGAATCCAGATTTGTCTCCATCGCCGGACGGCAGAGTTTAATAAGAGCGATCTCTACAAGCACTCTCTTCTGCGTTGCAAAACGAATCTGATTAGACAGGTCCGAAAAGATACGGATGTAGCGCATCAGAGTATCACTGTCCGTCATCTCGCTTTCTTCTTTCAGAAGTTTCAGGTTCTCGGAAGAAACATCAATTGCCTCCTCCGGATTATCCGAAGTCTTAACAAGAAGAAGATTACGCATATACCAGGTAAAGTCTCCGACAAACTGGCTCAGTTCTCTTCCACCGACGATCAGCTCCTCCAGAATACGGATTGCGGATGTCACATCACCTGCAAGAACTTTACGTAAAAGTCTGCTGAACACTTCTGTATCCACCGCACCAAGCACTTCCAGCACTTTATCGTAAGTAAGCGTCTGACCCAGATAAAAGGCAATACACTGATCCAGAAGACTTAACGCATCTCGCATGGAACCGTCTCCGGCTTTTGCCACATAGCGGACTGCTTTTTCCTCCGCTGCCACTCCTTCGATCTTCAGAAGCTCTGAAAGTCGTGCTGTGATCGTATCGATCGTGATTCTGTGAAAATCGTATCTCTGGCATCTGGACAGGATCGTGATTGGAATCTTGTGTGCTTCTGTCGTTGCCAGAATGAAGATTACGTAAGACGGCGGTTCCTCCAGGGTCTTCAAAAGAGCATTGAATGCTCCTGTAGAAAGCATATGCACCTCATCGATGATATACACTTTATATCGTCCTTCTGTCGGACGGTACGTCACTTCTTCACGAATCTCACGGATATTATCTACACCGTTATTTGATGCGGCATCAATCTCGATCACATTCATAGAAGTGCCGGCCTGAATCGCCTTACACATTTCACACTCATTACATGGACTTCCATTTACCGGATGCTCGCAGTTGACCGCTTTTGCAAGAATCTTTGCTACGGTTGTTTTACCGGTACCTCGTGTTCCGCAAAAAAGATATGCGTGTCCGATACGGTTTGCATTGATCTGGTTCGTCAGCGTGGTCACAATGTGATCCTGCCCTTTTACATCTGCAAAATTATCGGGCCTGAACTTTCGGTACAGGGCAGTATAACTCATGAATACACTCCTCTCCTGCTGCCCTCAGGCTCAAAAAAGTCCTCAGGCACTAAGCCGCCGCAGGAAAACTCCCGCGGCGGTCGTTTTTTCTCTGTTATCAATCTCCGAAGCTGATACCGATCTGCTTCGCAGCTTTAACGATCTGGTCTTTCGGTGAAACCATTTTCAGCTTACCTGCGCAGTCAGCAAGTGGAACTCTCTTGATCTTTCCGTTAATGATACCGATCATGATTCCATAATCTTCATCCAGGATCGCTTCTGCCGCACCTGCACCGATTCTTGTGGAAAGAACACGGTCATACGGGCACGGCTCGCCGCCACGCTGGATATGTCCCGGAACAGTGACACGTACTTCACTTCCGATGACCTGATTGATCTGGTCTGCGATCTCATAGGAAACAGACGGATATTTCTTTGCTCTGGCTTCAAGTTTTTCTTTATATTTCTTCTTCGGAAGCTCTGCGTCTTCTTTGGAAATTGCACCTTCTGCAACAGCAAGGATGGTGAAACGTTTACCTGCTTTATTACGCTTCTCTATCGCAGCACATACCTTCTTGATATCATACGGAATCTCAGGAATCAGAATGATATCCGCACCACCT
This sequence comes from Ruminococcus bicirculans (ex Wegman et al. 2014), assembly GCA_963622815.1. Classification (GTDB taxonomy): domain Bacteria; phylum Bacillota; class Clostridia; order Lachnospirales; family Lachnospiraceae; genus Blautia_A. Next base: position 3,658 of record CAVFJK010000052.1, on the reverse strand, counting down.
GCGATACCTGCATGAAGAGTAAGGCTTCCTACTTTATGTCCCATGATCTCAACGATAAATACACGGCCGTGGGATGTTGCCGTCGTATGGATGCAGTCGATCGCATTGGTCGCAATATTTACAGCACTCTGGAAACCAAAGGTCATATCTGTTCCATAGATATCATTGTCGATAGTCTTCGGCAGATGAATGATATTCAGTCCTTCTTCTCTCAGAAGGTTCGCTGTCTTCTGTGTTCCGTTACCGCCAAGGATAACCAGACAGTCCAGACACAGTTTATAATAGGTCTGCTTCATGGCCTCAACTTTATCCAGGCCTTTTTCATCCGGTACTCTCATCAGTTTAAACGGCTGACGGGATGTTCCAAGGATCGTACCACCGCGGGTCAGGATTCCTGAAAAATCTTTTGCTGTGAGCATATGATATTTACCATAGATCAGGCCTTTATATCCATCATCAAATCCATAAACTTCCAGATCTTCGACTGCGTTGGACAGTGCCTTTACAACTCCTCTCATAGTCGCATTCAGAGCCTGGCAGTCACCACCGCTTGTTAATAAACCAATTCTTTTGATCATCGTGTAATTCCTCCTTACTGTGCAAATCCGGCACATAGTGGCATGTGTTACTGGTGCATTTCACAGCAACACCATATGTTGTTTTCTATTATATAATACTTTACCCCTACTTGACAAGTATTCAAAAATCGTCTATACTTAAAGTCCGCGCAGCCGGGGAGATAGCGGTGCCCTGTACCTGCAATCCGCTACAGCAGGGGTGATGCCAATCTGAGGTTTGTCTCCTGTGGGGCTGCCCTCTATAAGTGGCGTTGACGTTTGGGTCTCACGCAACAGGAATCTGTGAACCGTGTCAGGACAGGAATGTAGCAGCACTAAGCAGAAGCTCTTGTGTGCCGTGAGGGTGCCTGGGCCGAGTTAACTGTAGAGGTAACGTCCATGGGAACATTTCGAAGTGCGGCGCGCGGAAAAAAAGAATTTTCCATACTCTGATGACAGTGTTGTCACCAGGGTATTTTTTATTCACTTCTAATGTAAAAGGCGCTTATCTACTTTGTTATACAAAAAGACCGGACATACAGTAGGGAACGATTTAAAATCCTTTCTCCGCCGCTTCCGGTCTTTTTATTTTTGGCTTAAAATTGGGGTTATATTTTCAAAAGTCTGTCGGCTAAATTACAGACTTTCTTCTCATGTTTATTTACAGATATCGGCAACTACCTGATTGATCAGTTTACCGTCTGCTTTACCTTTGAGGTCTCCCATGACTGCTTTCATGATCTGACCTTTGTTCTTTGTTGCAAGAACATCTGCAAATTTCTCTTCAAGATAAGTGCGGATCTCGTCTGCACTCATCTGCTGTGGAGCATATTTTGCAATTACATCATATCTTGCCTGATATTCTGCGCGAAGATCATCGCGGCTTTCCGGGCAGGTATCCAGCTGTTCTTTCACTGTTTTGAGTTCTTTCAGGATTACACGGTCAACCAGTGCTTCCGGAACCTCATCACGGCATCCTTCATCGATCGCTGCTTTTTTCGCTGCGGATACAAGTGCGGAAACTGCATCCTTTGTTGTTTTATCTTTTGCTTTCATGGCTGCAACCATGTCTTTTCTTAATGCTTCCAGTGTCATTTTCAAATTCCTCCTCGTGTTTTACTATGAATAAATATAACACTTTTTCTGTAAAAAACAAGGGACAGAAAAATCAATCCGCCTGTTCTGCCCGCTGTTTTGCCTGCATTTTCAGACGTTTTTTCTTTTCACGGAGCTCCCTGAAAAAATCCGAAAGCATCGTGGAACATTCTTCTTCCAGAACACCTCGGGTGATTTTTACCTGATGGTTAAATCCATCTACCTGCAGAAGATTCAGTACAGAACCCGCACAGCCCGCCTTCGGATTCATGCTCCCGATCACGACTTCATCAATTCTGGACTGTACCAGCGCACCGGCGCACATCTGGCACGGCTCCAGTGTCACATACATCGTACAGCCCTCCAGCCGCCAATCACCAAGTTTCTTACTTGCCTTACGGATTGCATTCAGCTCTGCATGGGACAATGTATTCTTATCTGTATTTCTTCGATTATATCCTCTCGCAATGATCTTTCCGTCCGAGACGATCACACAGCCAATCGGTACTTCCTCGAGTGCACGTGCTTTTTTTGCCTGACGGATAGCTTCTTTCATAAATTGTTCCTGTTCTGTCAAAAGAAGTTCCTCCAAATCGTGATTATATTTTTTAGTATAGTAAATGCCAGTTGCAAAATCAATGAGGAAAATTTAGAATGGAATTGATACAAATGCAACTGTTCACTCCGTTCACAGCAACAATACAGATAGGTGCACACCTATCTGCATGATTTTGTAAATACTCCCAAAAACAGGAAGGAATCAACATGCCGGCAATTCATGGTTTAAATAAAACAACATTATTAGATTATCCGGGGCACGTCGCCGCCACGATTTTTCTCGGAAGCTGTAACTTCCGCTGCCCGTTCTGCCAGAACAGTTCTCTTGTACTGCATCCGACAGAAGAACCGGTAATCCCGGAAGAAGAAGTACTTTCTTTTCTAAAAAAACGCCGGGGAATCCTGGAGGGTGTCTGCATCTCCGGCGGGGAACCGACCCTTGCCTCTGATCTGGAAGATTTTATTCGCAAAATACGTGCTCTCGGATATCCGGTAAAACTGGATACTAACGGAACAAATCCGGCTCTTCTGAAACATCTGGCAGAGAATGACCTGATTCAAATGACAGCGGTAGATATCAAAGCCTGTCCGGATAATTACCCGTCTCTGACCGGTATGATGCATCCGAATCTGGACGCAGTCCGGGAAACAGTTGATTTCCTGCTCCATGGAAACCTTGATTATGAATTTCGGACCACCGTTGTAAAAGAACTTCATAATGAAAATGATTTTATTCAGATCGGACAATGGCTGAAAGGCGCAAAAGCCTACTATCTCCAGGCTTACAAGGACTCCGAAGAAGTCCTGCAGCCTGGTTTTGGCAGCTATTCTCTGGAAGAACTTGAACACTTCCGTGATATTTTACTGACGACCATTCCGATTGTTGGAATCCGCGGAATCGATTAAGCGATACCAGTATCCGCCCCGACCGCCCGGAATCTGAATGTGGCAGCTTTCTTTAAAATATGGAAATCCGAACATATTTGCCATAAAACGTTCCTGCTGATCATAGCCGCCCGGTACACCAAGAATCATCTGACCGCAGTTATTTCTGCACAGAAGAAGATGTCCGAAATTATAAGAACCGTACTGTACAAAACGGTTGTTTCGAAGCATACATGCCCGTCGTCCAAGACGGCAGAGATCCTGCGGGGATATCTTACGACAGTCACTTAATTCTCCATCTGGAAAGGCATCACATGGCGTGCCCGGGAGCGGATGATGAGGGTGTGGTTTGACAGGTTCACGCGGAATTTCCTCTACAGCCTGCTCTGAAATTTCGGATTCCTGCACAGACTGTGAGTGCAGCTCCTGAGATTCCCGCATATTTCTGTCTTGCTGATCCGGCTCCTCAGGTTCTTTCTCATTCTGCACATTTTCATCCTCCTGATTTAACTCCTGTACATTTTCCGGTTGCTCTATTCTGGCATTCTTATCCTGCTCAGATG
>CAVFJK010000051.1:973-4133 GCA_963622815.1 Ruminococcus bicirculans (ex Wegman et al. 2014) | reverse complement strand
ATCTGTAACTACATACTTAAATTCTTTCATTTCAGTATCCTCCATTTTTTATTTTTATTTATATCTTTTCTGTCATGACAGACAGATTATTTACGCTGTTTTTTTCTTTAATACACCAAGTAAAACTGCTGAGATCACAGTTCCGACAACCAGTGCTGCCAGATACATAACTGCATTTCCAACTACCGGGAATACGAAGATTCCACCATGAGGTGCCATCAGTGTACAGTTAAATGCCATGGACATTGCACCTGCAACTGCAGAACCAATGATACAGGACGGAAGCACATGCAGCGGATCAGATGCCGCAAACGGAATCGCACCTTCTGTGATGAATGCAAGACCCATGATAAAGTTTGTCGGACCCGCATCTCGCTCTTCTTTTGTAAACTTATCCTTAAACAGCAGTGTTGCCAGCGCGATTGCACACGGAGGTGTCATACCGCCGACCATAACTGCTGCCATAATGTCATAGTTACCTGCTGCAATTGCAGCTGTACCAAATACATAGGCTGCTTTGTTGAACGGGCCACCCATATCGATTGCCATCATTCCGCCCAGGACTAATCCTAAGACTACTTTACTTGAGCTTCCCATTCCTGTCAAGGCATTGTTAAGGCCTGTATTGATTCCACCCATGATCGGTTCTACCACAAATGTCATCAGTAATCCCATGAGCAGGATTCCCACTACGGGATAGATCAGAACAGGAGCAATTTTTTCCAGTGCTTCCGGAAGTTTATCACATATTTTACGAAGACCGAGAATCAGATAGCCAGCTGCAAAACCTGCAAGCAGTGCGCCAAGGAATCCAGATTTTCCGCCAGATGCCATCATTCCGCCAACCAGACCAAGTGCAAGTGCCGGTCTGTCACCAATTGCCATCGCAATAAATCCAGCCAGAACCGGGAGCATAAAGCCAAATGCCGTATCACCGATACCTTTAAACAGAGCAGCTGCCGGAGTAATCGTACCAAAATTTGCTCTCTGGTCTGCCGGAAGAGAACTCAGATCAATGCTCAGTCCATCGATCAGGAATGCTATTGCGATCAGAATACCACCGCCTACAACGAGCGGAAGCATATGTGATACACCATTCATAAGCTGCATATAGATCTTATGTCCTGTGCTGCCACCGGATTTTGAACCGGAAGAAGCAGCTTTTGAGCCTTCTGCTGCATGATAAACAGGCGCGTCACCGGCGATTGCTCTTTCAACCAGCTCATCTGCCTTACTGATTCCATCAGATACCTGACATTCGATCACTTTCTTACCATCAAAACGATCCATCGGAACTTTTGCATCCGCTGCCACAATGATACAGTCCGCTTCTTCAATTTCTTTGTCGGTCAGTACATTTTTTGCCCCGCCGGAACCTCTTGTTTCAATTTTAATGAAACAATTTTTTGCCTTTGCAGCTTTTTCGATTCCTTCTGCTGCCATATAAGTATGTGCGATACCTGTCGGGCAGGAAGTAACTGCGAGGAGCTTTGCCTGTGTTCCTTCTGCTGATCCGGTATCAGCAAGTCTTTCATCAATATCCTTCTTTTCACTGTCGGCCTTATCGATGATATCCATAAATTCATCTACAGAAGAGGCATTTCGAAGAGATTCTGTAAACTCTTCATCCATCAGCATCACAGAAAGTTTACTGAGCACATCCAGATGAATATTATCTTCTGTATTCGGTGCTGCAATCAGGAACAGCAGGGTTACCGGCTCATCATCCAGTGCTTCAAATTCTACACCATTTTTGATAACCATTGCAGCAAGTCCCGGTTTCTTTACTGCGTCACATTTTCCGTGAGGAATCGCAATGCCTTCACCGATACCTGTCGTACTTTCTTCTTCTCTTAAATATACCTGTTTACGATAAGCTTCTCTGTCGCTGATCTTCTCACTCTTCACCATAAGATCAACAGCCATGTCAAGAGCTTCTGATTTACCTGCCGGAGCAGCTGTCAGTGATACGCTCCGTCTGTCAAGCAGATCTGTGATTCTCATCCTTTTCTCCTCCTCATCTGTTTTCCGTTATCTGACGATAAACCGCTTCGATTTCTTCTTTTGTGGCAAGATTTTCAGAAAATGCACTCGCACTTCCTGCTGCAATTCCCATATGGAACGCATATTCATAATCCTGTTTTTCCATCCATCCGGCTACAAAACCGGCCACCATGGAATCCCCGGCTCCAACACCATTTACCAGAATTCCCTTCGGAGCAGGTTCCTCGAATACCTGTCCATCTTCTGCAACCAGTACAGCGCCTTCACCCGCCATTGAGATCAGCACATTTCGCGCGCCTTTTTCCTGAAGTTTCTTTCCATATGGAATCACATCTTCTCTTGCCTTTAATTCCACGCCAAAAATCTCACCCAGTTCATGGTTGTTCGGTTTTACAAGGAATGGATGATACTTGAGAACATTGACCAGAAGATCCTTCGTTGCGTCCACCACGATCATTACCCCTTTTCCATCCAGACGCGCCATGATCTGCTCATACATGTCATCCGGCATGGAGGACGGAATACTGCCGGCAAGGAAAAGGACATCTCCTGCCCCAAGTCCATCCAGTTTTTTCTTCAGTTCTTCTACTTTACTTTTCCCGATCACCGGTCCTGCACCGTTGATTTCTGTTCCATCAATAGATTTCAGCTTAACGTTGATTCTGGATACGCCTTCTTCAATCTGAATGAAATCTGACTTCACCCCCATCTCCTGCAGTCTGCGGATGATCTCGTCACCTACAAATCCTGCTGTAAATCCAAGAGCGGTATTTCCAATTCCAAGATTCATCAGAACTGTGGAAACATTGATTCCTTTCCCGCCCGGAAGCATCAGCTCTGAGCTTGTTCTGTTTGTCAGTCCCAGTTTAAAATCCTCTACTGAAACGATATAGTCCAGAGATGGATTAAAAGTTACTGTACAGATCATCTTTCTCCCTCCCGTTTGTTCTTCTTTCACTTCTTTTATTGTCTGTGCCGTTTTATGGCTGTTTTTTATCTATGCCCTTAGTATAACGTCATATTCAGTCATAGTCAATCAAACTATTTCATAAAAATAATGACGGATTTTGGTTGACTTTGCACAAAAATGAAATCTAACATGTCTCAAGATTCCTTCCACGATATGCGGAAAATCCGCCGATCACCGACCGTGTCC
>CAVFJK010000051.1:0-963 GCA_963622815.1 Ruminococcus bicirculans (ex Wegman et al. 2014) | reverse complement strand
TCCGGTACCCTCTTCTTACAAATTCTCTCGCCGCAGCCATACTCGCGCCACCTCTGTCACAGTAAAAAACAAGTGTCTTATTTAATGGAAGATCTCTTCTGTTCTCCAGTTCTTCATATGGGATGTTGACAGCTCCTGCTACATGGTTTTCTGCATATGCCTCTTTATCCCGCAGATCTATAATTAAAGCATCCATCCGCCCCACATAATAGTCAAGCATTTTTGCTGAAATCGTTTCAATAGGAAACATGCCAAACCTTCCTTTTTTATTTATCATATGTTCCTGTTTCCTTTCGGTGCATCTCCGTCTGTTCAGCTTTCCGAATCAGAGCTGCACATCCCCGGGCAATAAAAGAGGCCGGCAACACGACCGGCCTCTTCCTAAAAAGAGAAGGGAAAATCCTGCTTAACGCAGTTTTTCTTTAGTATCTGTCAGAATAATCATTCTGCTCTTTATCGTATGCATTGGATGTTTTGTTTCCGTAGCTGTTTCTGGAAGCATTTTTAGAACTGTTCCTGGAACTGTTTCTGCTGTCCATCGCATTCTTATCGGAAGTTTTATCTGTGCTGTAGTTTTTTGCTTTGTTTTCATTTTCGTAATTTTTTGCCATTTGTATATTCCTCCTGGTTCGTTTTGTAATGTAATATCGCTGTTTGAAGCAACTTCATTACATCCGTTATTATGACCGGGATAAAAAGAAAATATTCATGACTGTCCATATTCTTTTATTTGAAAACAAATACTTCCAGAATTTTCCATCGTACAGACAGAGAAATACCCGGTAGGGGAGCTACCGGGTATTTCAAGGGGAGTATAAATAATTAAATAAGGGGTTATGTAAAAAAAATTTTTGAAGGGTAAATTCTTTTTACAAACAAGATTATAATATAAAAAATTGAAAAAAGCAACAACATTTCTCCAATATGTACCCTGATTTTGTCCAAATTGTGGCCCCTTCCCCC
>CAVFJK010000050.1:21922-22933 GCA_963622815.1 Ruminococcus bicirculans (ex Wegman et al. 2014) | reverse complement strand
GTTTTGATACAGTATTCATCATTCTGGACAAGATGGACAAGATCGGTCTGGAAGGTGTAGCTGAAGAACTGGAAAAAGAAGGCTTCAGTAAAGAAAGCATCGATACTTACCTTGGTATGTTTAAAGAGATTACTTCTGACATCGAGGGTGTACGTTATTGTAAAGAGAAACTGAGTGACGTTCTTGATCCGAAAGTTGCAGAAGACCTGGAGACGATCATCACAGCAGTTGATTCTGTTAAGAATGCAGACTTTAAGATTTCCTTCGACCCGACTCTGGTTCGTGGAATGTCTTACTACACAGGTCCGATCTTTGAGATCGCAATGGATGAGTTCGGTGGTTCTGTCGGAGGCGGCGGACGTTACGATGAAATGATCGGTAAATTTACAGGCCAGAATACATCTGCATGTGGATTCTCTATCGGATTTGAGAGAATCGTTATGCTGCTTCTGGAAAGAGGATATGAGATTCCGACAAGCGCAGCTAAGAAAGCATATCTGATCGAGAAGAATATGCCGGCAGATAAACTTCTTCCAATCCTGAAACAGGCAGAAGAAGAGCGCAAAAGCGGTGTTCAGGTCAACATTTCTATTATGAAGAAAAATAAGAAGTTCCAGAAGGAACAGATGACCACTGAAGGATATACAGAATTTGTAGAATTCTTTAATAAATAATGCAGGAATGCTTTAAAAGGAGAAAAATCATGGCTGAAAGTATGAAAGGTCTGCACAGAACATGCCGATGTGCAGAAGTAACAAATGATATGGTCGGCAGTAAAGTAACCCTGATGGGATGGGTGCAGAAGGCTCGTAACAAAGGCGGACTTGTTTTTGTTGACCTTCGTGACCGTTCCGGAATCATGCAGGTTATCTTTGAAAACGGCGGCATTGATGAAGAAGGTTTCGAAAAAGCCGGAAAACTGAGAAGTGAATTTGTAATCGCAGTTACAGGTACGATTGAAAACCGTGGCGGTGCTGTAAATGAAAACCTTGCTACAGGTGCATTGGAACT
>CAVFJK010000050.1:0-21912 GCA_963622815.1 Ruminococcus bicirculans (ex Wegman et al. 2014) | reverse complement strand
AATTCTTGCAGAGTCTGAGGTTCCGCCGTTCCCGATCGAGGAGAACAGTAAGACAAAAGATGAGATCCGTCTGAAATATCGTTACCTTGACCTGAGAAGACCGGACCTTCAGAGAAATCTGATGATGAAGAGCAAAGTTATGATGCTCACCCGTAAATTCTTCACAGACGAAGGATTCCTTGAAGTTGAGACTCCGATGCTTGGTAAGAGTACTCCGGAAGGAGCAAGAGATTACCTTGTTCCGTCCAGAATCCATCCAGGTTCTTTCTACGGACTTCCGCAGTCTCCGCAGCTTTATAAACAGCTTCTGATGTGTTCCGGATATGACCGTTATATCCAGATCGCACGCTGTTTCCGTGATGAGGACCTTCGTGCAGACCGTCAGCCGGAATTTACACAGATTGATATGGAGCTTTCTTTCGTAGATGTTGATGATGTTATCGATGTAAACGAAAGATTCCTTGCATACCTGTTTAAAGAAGTACTTGATGTAGATGTAAAACTTCCAATCCAGAGAATTACATGGCAGGAAGCTATGGACCGTTTCGGTTCCGATAAACCGGATATGCGTTTTGGAATGGAACTGCATGATGTAAGTGAAGTCGTTAAAGATTGTGGATTCGTAGTATTTAAGAATGCTCTGGAAGCAGGCGGAAGCGTTCGTGGTATCAACGCAGAAGGCCAGGGCGGTATGCCTCGTAAGAAAATTGATAAACTTGTTGATTTTGCTAAGACTTACGGCGCAAAAGGTCTTGCTTACATTGCAATCGCAGAAGACGGAACACGTAAATCTTCTTTTGCAAAATTCATGACAGATGAAGAGATGGATGCCCTGATCCAGGCTATGGAAGGTAAACCGGGAGACCTGCTTCTCTTTGCGGCAGATAAGAATAAAGTTGTATACGATGTTCTCGGAGCTCTTCGTGTAGAACTTGCAAAACAGATGGATCTTCTGAACAAGAATGAATATCGTTTTGTATGGGTAACTGAATTCCCGCTTCTTGAGTGGAGCGAAGAAGAAAACCGCTACACAGCAATGCATCATCCATTCACTATGCTGATGGATGAGGATATTCCGCTGATCGAGAGCGGAGATCTCGGAAAGATCCGTGCAAAAGCATACGATATCGTACTGAACGGTAACGAGATCGGTGGAGGTAGCGTTCGAATCCACCAGAATGATATTCAGGAGAAGATGTTCGAGATGCTTGGCTTCACAAAAGAAGAGGCACATAAACAGTTCGGATTCCTTCTGAATGCATTCAAATACGGAGTTCCGCCTCACGCTGGACTGGCTTACGGACTTGATCGTCTTGTAATGCTGATGGCAAAAGTTGACAGTATCCGTGACGTCATCGCATTCCCGAAGGTAAAAGATGCATCCTGCCTGATGACAGAATCACCGAGTGTAGTAAGCGCACAGCAGCTTGAAGAACTTGGACTTGAAACAGCTAAGGAAGAAGCAGAAGAAACAACAGAAGAATAAGAGTAACGAACAGGTTACAGATATAAAAACGGCTGTCCCGTGTGGGGCAGCCGTTTTGAAGTATAAGCTTTTATTCGGCGGAATCAGAGATAGCTGTCGATTCTTCGGATACAGGCGAACTGCTTAAAGTACCAAAAATCGCATTTCCGATCTCGGCATTGCTGTCCTGAAGCTTCCAGGAAACGCCATCGTTTGTCAGATGGAAGACGGCAGCAGTCTGCACGGTTGCAGTATTGGATTCAATTTTTGAGAGAAGCAGCTGCATAGATTTTTCATAGCGTTTGACAGAACCATCAATTACAGCATCCGCAGAACTTAAATATGTATCCACTTCGTTCTGGTAGGAGGTAAGGATCGCATTGCTGTCAAAAGTAGTGATCTCAGTCTGGATCGTTGCATTATAACTTTCTTCATCACAGCTGATAATGTTGAAATCAAATGTTTTATGGAAAAGCTCTACCAGGGCAGTAGCAATGGAGTTCTTGTCACTATCGGAAGTATTGAACAGGCTTTCGATGCCGAGATAATTTCCCATTTGTTCTGTATTCATTGTTTTGAGGGTGTTTAGATAGACGGTCAGGGTTTCCTCCGGGGAGAGGAGATTGTTATCAGACAGATAGGTCATCAGACCGCCGACAAGATCATTTTCCAGAGAATGCGAACGTATGATTTCCCATTCATCTTTTTCGTCATCGGTTCCCTTATTGTGAAGCTTTATGGTACAGTCACGTTCTACAGTATCATATTTATTGTTACTGAGAAGCTGATCCAGAAGCAGATAGCGCTCTTCCATGGAATCTATGGTTTTTTCTGTAGTCTGTTCTTCACTGGCAGCTGCCTTCAGTATCGCATTTTTCAGAGAGGCCTCACCATAATCTTTTGCAAGTGAGCCTGCATCTATCGTAGATAAGCGAAGGGAAGCGGTGGCTTCTTTTTTATCATCGTCGACGTTAACACTCAGAATTTCATAATCAAAATTCTGGAAGAAGAGAGAAAAAACTTCGTTTACTTCATTTGAAAGCTCTGTTTCTTTTGTGGCATCGGGGAAAATTTCTTTGTAGGATACATATTTCAGGGTTGTATCTGAGTCCAGATTTTTCAGCAGATCCAGCTCGTTTGTGATAACTGCCTGTACATCTGTTTTATCCACGTGGGAACAGCCGGTCAGACATGTGACAGCCAGGATAATCAGCAGTAATGACAGCATACCTTTTGCAATCTTCATAGGTATCTTTCCTTTCCAAAATAATCCATTCTATTTTATCAGATAAGCATGGAAAAGTCAAAAAACGGAGGCTTTATCCAGGTGCGGATAATTATGAAAATACTGTGAAAAACGGTCGGATTTTGTCCGGCTCTTTTATTTTCAGGCGTAATCTGATATGATATATAAGTTATGAAGTGATTTTTACAGGACAAACACATGAATAGTGTACCATAAAGGTCGATATGATAATGTGAACAGGAATGTCTGGACTGACAGGAGGAAACACAGATTTATGAAAAAGCGTATTTTGATCCTTCTCGGGATATTGATAATTGGCGGCGGTGCGGCTGGTGTATGCTGGAAGATGGGAGTATTCGGACAGCAGGAGACGAGCGGTGATTCCGTATATGTAACAAGCATAAGTGATCTTACCGGACAGACTTCCGGAGTCTCTAACCGTTATGCGGGCGTAGTTGAGCCGCAGGAGACGGTTTCGGTAGAACTGGAGAGTGGACGTACCGTAAAAGAAGTTCAGGTCAAAACCGGTGATCAGGTCAAAAAAGGACAGCTTCTTTTTGAATATGATCTGAGCAGCATTCAGGAGAGTCTGGAAGAAGCACAGCTGGATCTTGACCGTCTGAAAAATGAGGCGACCAGTTTGAATGAACAGATTGCTACACTGGAAAAAGAAAAGAAGAAAGCAAGTCAGGATAATCAGCTCTCTTATACAATCGAGATTGAGACGAATAAAATGAATCTCAAGAAAAATGAATACAGCCAGAAGAGTAAGCAGGCTGAAATCGATAAACTGCAGAGTGCAACAGGAAATACGGAAGTGCGCAGTTCGATTGATGGCGTGATTCAGAAAATCGACACATCGAAACTCACAACAGATGACAGCAGCAGTGTAGACGACAGTTCAGCAGACGATTCTTCTTATGATTCTTCCTATGGAGACGACAGCAGCGGAAGCAGTAATGCATTTATCACGATCTTAAGTACCGGTGCATACCGTATAAAAGGTACTGTAAATGAATTAAATGTAAACAGTATCATCGAGGGTGAGCCGGTGATCATCCGTTCCCGTGTGGACAGCAGTCAGACCTGGAAAGGAACCATGGGAACAATTGATAAAGACAGTGCATCTTCCAGCAGCAACAGCAGTAATTATGGAATGACGGACAGCAGTGATTCACAGACCAGTACCAGTACATATCCGTTTTATGTAAATCTTGATTCTTCTGATGGACTGATGCTCGGACAGCATGTCTATATTGAGATGGATGAAGGCCAGGATACAGAGAAAGCAGGAATCTGGCTGAATGAGGTTTATATTGTTGATGCAGATACAGACAGCCCGTATGTGTGGGCGGCAGATTCGAAAGGTAAGCTGGAGAAACGAAGTGTGATCCTTGGACAGTATGATGAAGACCTTGGCGAATACGAAATTGCCGATGGTCTTTCAAAAGATGACTGCATTGCATATCCGTCTGATGTATTGGAAGAGGGAATGTCAACTACGACGAATATCGAAGAAGCCATGGACACAGATAATGTAGATATGGAGCCTCTGGACGACAGCAGCTTCAGTGAGGATTCTCTTCCGGATGAAACGGACACAGAAAGTGTTGATTCTTATGAAATGAGTGATGACGGAACCGTTATTGATGATCCGGAAGCATATGACGACAGTATTATAGATGACAGTTCGTCAGATGAAGACTCCACGGATGAATCTATGGATATGACCGACGGAAGTTCCGATTCAGATGAGATACTGGATGATAATCTTATGCCGGTAGAGGAGGATACGGAGGAAGCACAATGATTTTGGAAATAAAAGGAATCTATAAGAATTATCAGCAGGGAAAGATGAGTGTGCCGGTCCTGAAGAATGTTAACTTTTCCATGGAAGAGGGCGAATATGTGGCTATCATGGGACCGTCCGGTTCCGGAAAGACTACACTTATGAATATCATTGGCTGTCTGGATAAGCCTACAGAAGGAACCTTTCTTCTGGACGGGCAGGATATCCTTAAGCGTTCCGAAAATGAGATGTCAGATATCCGACTGAATAAGATTGGCTTTGTATTTCAGAGCTTTCATCTGCTGCCGAGACAGTCTGCACTTGCAAATGTAGAACTTCCCTTAAATTATGCAAAAGTTCCAAAAAAGGAAAGAAGGGAACGTGCAAGAAAAGCTCTGGAAAGAGTCGGACTTGCCGATCGTGTGGATTTTCAGCCAAACCAGCTTTCCGGTGGACAGATGCAGCGAGTTGCGATTGCAAGAGCAATTGTTAATAATCCAAAACTCCTTCTGGCAGATGAGCCGACAGGAGCACTTGACAGTAAATCAGGAGCTCAGGTCATGGAACTCTTTCAGAAACTGAATGATGAGGGGGTTACTGTCCTTATGATCACCCATGATCCGGACATTGCAGCACATGCAAAACGAGTTGTGACGATTCGCGATGGGGAGCTGAAGGAAAAAGAGGTGAAGTAATTCATGAAGAAAAAAATTATCATAGGTGTCCTGATTGCGGCTCTTGTCGTTGGCGGGTCTGCAGGCGGGGCGGTCTATTATAAGAAATCTCATCAGAAAACGGTGTCTGTTGTCAGCGTAGACAGTCTGGCCGGACAGTATTATATGGATGATACAAATCTCGAAGGTAATATCGTGACAAGTGCCGTACAGAATGTCAGCGTGGATAAAGACATGATCATCAAAGAAGTCTACGTATCAAAAGGGGATTCCGTTAAAAAGGGCGATCAGCTGATGTCCTTTGATATGACGCTTGTACAGATGGAACTGAATATTGCGAAGCTGAAACAACAGCAGCAGGAGCAGGACTTAAATAAAGCAATCAATCGTCTGAACAGCCTGAAAAATGGCGGTAAGATAGAAGAAAGTGATGGAGATGCTCTGGATACTTCGTCCAGCACGGATGATACGGATACAAGCAGTGGCATGGATGACAGTGGAGATGAGACTGCTTCAGTGGATGGAAGTGTAAATGGCTCCTATCTGGCGGCGGCTGTTCATCCGGTTCTGGCAGCAGCTGTAGATATGATCAGTGTGGATAATGAAACTGCGGATACAGAAGCAGCAGATACAGAATCTGCAGGCACGGGAGACTCGCAGAGTGTGGATAACAGTGCTGCGAGTGCTGAGGATGAAAGCACAGAGGCAGCAGACACCAGTGAGGTTGATGTAAATATTGATTTTGCAGATACAGATTCCACGGGAAATGATACGGGGGCAACCATTACTCCGGAACCATCAGATTCCTCTGAGGATGAATCCGGTGCCGATTTTACAGATGAGATAGATTTTGAAGATACAGAACCGGATAAAAGCGACGATAAGGTAACAGACGGGAATCCGACATTTTATCAGATTCTGGATAAAGATACAGAACCATATACCGGAACAGGTACAGAAGATGATCCGTATGTATTCCTCTGCAGTTCTGCGAAAGGTTACGTAATCACAACAGGTGCTTTTCTGAATAAAATGGCAGCTTTTCAGGCTGACGGAACGAAAGAGCCCGGAAGAGAAGGATACTGGTATCAGCTTGAATTTCATCAGAACGATACCATATCAAATCCGTTAAATCGAAAGGAATCCTGCACAGGCTATTATCTTGTAGATGGAGGCCTGCTGGAAAAAATGGTAACCGATAATGCCGAAGTTGAGTTTTCGCTGGATGGCGCTTCTCATTATGATAATGAGACTCCGGACGATAATGGCGGAGACGGTGGTTATGACGGAGGAGACGATGGCGGTTCTGCTTCTATTTCCCGTGAAGAGGCAATCAAGATTCAGCAGACAAAGATTGACAGTCTGAAGCTGGATATCAGAGAAAGCAAACTGAATATTGAAAAATTAGAGAAAAAAGTAAAAAAAGAAGTGATCTACAGTAAACTGGACGGAACAGTTTCTAAAATAGGTGATCCGCTGACGGGGGCATCCAGTGGAGATTCTTTTATGACCATTAAGAGTAAAGAGGGATACTATGTAAAAGGTACCGTCAGTGAATTGATGCTGGATGAGGTAAAAGAAGGAACGATCCTGAACTGCTCCAGTCAGAACGGCGACTTTGAGGCAGAGGTCATTGATGTGTCCGAGTATCCGGTTTCCAGCGACAGTTACTATGGCAGTGGAAACCCAAATGTATCTTATTATACATATACAGCAACGATTCCGGATAAGACAGTAAAAGTATCCGATGAGGACTGGCTTACAATCTCACTGACAAACAGTGCCGAGAGTAAGGGAATCGTTCTTGACAAAGCGTTTGTACGTTCTGAGAATGGAGTCAGCTATGTATATAAAGATGACAACGGTGTACTGAAGAAACAGGTACTTTCTGTTGGTGGTAACGTCAATGGCGGATACAGTGTGCTGGTAACAGGTGGAATTACCAGGGATGACAAGATTGCATTCCCGTATGGAGATACCGTTAAAGAAGGCGCGAAGACGAACGAAGTCTCATCCAGTGAGATGTACGGATATTAGAAAGGTGGTATTTTATGATTGAAAATTTGAGGATATCCATTCAGGGAATCTGGTCTCATAAAATGCGATCTTTTCTGACAATGCTGGGTATCATTATCGGTATCGCATCGATCATTGCGATCGTTTCTACGATCAAGGGAACGAGCGAACAGATTAAAGAAGACCTGATCGGTGCGGGAAATAATACAGTTTCGGTAAGCCTGAATTATGGTGACAGTGATTATGATCCGGAATATGGAATGACGGATGGAACGGAACCTCCGCTTCTTTCAGATCAGCAGAAAGAAGATGTCATGAATCTGGATCATGTAGAGAACGCAACATTCTTTTACAGCCGTACATATACCAGCAGCGTATATTATGAGAATACAAGTTTCCAGGGCGGAAGCATTTATGGAATTGATTCGAATTATCTGGATACCTGCGGATATATGGTAAGATCCGGCCGTAGTTTTATTCAGAAGGATTATGATGAACTGCGAAAGGTTGTACTGGTGGACAGCAACGCTGCAGATAACCTTTTTTCAGGGGAGAATCCGGTAGGTAAAACGATCGAGATTGGTTCAGAGCCGTTTACGGTCGTTGGTGTGGTAGAACAGAGCGATGATTATCAGCCGAATATCAAAACGATCGATGAATACAACCAGTATTACCAGACAATCATGGGAACAGTCCTTATTCCGAATAAATGCTGGCCGATGGCGTTTAAGTTTGATGAGCCTGAGAATGCCGTGATCAGAGCGGATTCAACAGATAATATGAGCTCTGCAGGAAATGCAGCAGCGGATGTTATGAATCAGGGGATCAATACAAATACATCGAAATATAAATATAAGGCAGACGATGTCATGCAGCAGGTTAAGAATCTGCAGAAACTCAGTGAGAGCACGAATACACAGCTGATCTGGATCGCAAGTATTTCCCTGCTGGTTGGTGGTATCGGTGTTATGAACATCATGCTGGTATCTGTTACAGAGCGAACCAGTGAGATCGGTCTTAAGAAAGCGATTGGAGCAAGAAAGAAAGTAATTCTGTTCCAGTTTTTGACGGAAGCTTCCATGCTGACAAGTATTGGCGGTGTGATCGGCGTTATTGTCGGAATTGCACTTTCCAAAGTCGTCTCTGAATTGTCGGGGGCGCCTACTGCAATCAGTATTCCGGCAATCATTGGTTCCGTGCTGTTTTCTATGCTGATCGGTGTAATCTTCGGACTACTGCCGTCTGTAAAGGCTGCGGATCTTAATCCGATAGATGCACTTCGAAGTGAATAAAAGAAGCAGTTGCTTTTTATGAAAGAGGCTGGAATTTATCTCAGACTGAGATGGATTCCGGTCTCTTTTTTTGACCAACGCAGGCACTTTTTGATATTTTAATTGAGATACAGAAAAAAATGTGCTAAACTATAGTCAATATGCAATGATTTCAGCGATATATAGCAGATAGTTTAATGAAGAACAACGAGACCAGGAAAATGCTATATATAAAGTAAAATACATGAGGAGATGCAATATGGGAAAAATTGCGATTGTAACAGACAGCAACAGCGGTATTACGCAGGATGAGGGAAGAAAACTGGGTGTCTCTGTTCTGCCGATGCCTTTTTATATTAATGACGTAATGTATCTGGAAGGAATCACTCTTTCTCAGGAAGACTTTTATGAGAAACTGAAGAACGATGAGCCAATCTCCACTTCTCAGCCAAGTCCGGCTGAAGTCTGTGGATTATGGGACAATCTTCTGAAGGAGTATGATGAAATCGTACATATTCCGATGTCCAGTGGTCTGAGTGCTGCCTGCGATACAGCGACTATGCTTTCAAACGATTACGATGGTAAGGTTCAGGTTGTCAATAATCAGAGAATTTCTGTTACTCAGAGACAGTCCGTTCTGGATGCACTTACACTTCGAGATGCAGGAAAGAGTGCTGCAGAGATTAAGGAAAGACTGGAAGCAGAGAAAATGGAATCCAGTATTTATATTACTCTTGAGACTCTGAAATATCTGAAAAAAGGTGGAAGAATCACGCCGGCGGCAGCAGCGATCGGAACCGTACTGAATCTGAAACCGGTCCTTCAGATCCAGGGTGAAAAGCTGGATGCTTACGCAAAGGTAAGAGGTAAGAAACAGGCGAAGAGAGTCATGATGAAGGCAATGCAGGAAGACTGGGAGAATCGTTTTAAGAAATATGTAGAGTCCGGTGAGATGTGCCTGCAGATGGCTTACACAGGAAATAAAGAAGAAGCAGAAGAATTTAAGAAAGAAGTTCAGGCAGCATTCCCAGGAATGGATATCCATATGGATCCGCTTTCCTTAAGTGTTGCATGCCATATCGGACATGGTGCACTTGCTGTTGCCTGCTCAAAGAAAGTAACTGTATAAATAAGGAGTCAGAAAAATGAAAAAACTTATGGAATTAATGGCAGAAGAACTTGCTTCTGCTTTTGAGAAAGCCGGATATAACCCGGAATACGGTAAAGTTACTGTATCCAACAGACCGGACTTATGTGAATTTCAGTGTAACGGAGCTATGGCAGGAGCTAAAGCATATAAAAAAGCTCCGTTTATGATTGCGGATGATGTAGTTGCACATCTGAAAGACAGCCAGATCTTTGCTATGGCAGAAGTTGTAAAACCGGGATTTATTAACCTGAAAGTGAAAGAAGAATTTCTTGCAGATTATCTGAAAGAAATGGCAGCTGATCCGAAATATTCAGTAAAGGCTGCTGAACAGCCGAAGACGATCATTATCGACTACGGCGGACCGAATGTGGCAAAACCGCTTCATGTAGGACATCTTCGTTCTGCAATCATCGGTGAGAGCATTAAGCGTATCGGACGTTATGTCGGACATAAAGTGATTGGTGACGTACATCTTGGAGACTGGGGTCTTCAGATGGGACTGATCATCACAGAACTGAAACACCGTAAACCGGAACTGGTTTATTTTGATGATACTTATGAAGGAGAATATCCGAAGGAAGCTCCGTTTACCATCAGCGAACTGGAAGAAATCTATCCATGTGCAAGTGGTAAATCAAAAGAAGATGAAGAGTATCGTAATGAAGCTCTTGAAGCAACACATCAGCTTCAGCAGGGCAAACCTGGATACATGGCTCTCTGGAACCATATCATGCAGGTTTCTGTTACAGACCTTAAGAGAAACTATGCAAACCTGAATGTATCTTTTGATCTGTGGAAAAAAGAATCCGATGCACAGCCGTATATCCCGGATATGGTGCAGAAGATGAAAGACCAGGGATTTGCATACGAAGATCAGGGTGCACTGGTAGTCGATGTTAAAGAAGAATCCGATACAAAAGAAATTCCGCCATGTATGCTTCTGAAATCAGACGGAGCTTCTCTGTATACAACAACAGACCTTGCAACAATCGTCGAGCGTGTAAAACTGTTTGATCCGGATGAAATCCTTTATGTAGTAGATAAACGTCAGGAACTTCACTTCATTCAGGTATTCCGCTGTGCAAGAAAGACTGGTCTTGTAAAACCTGAGACAGAACTTTCCTTCCTTGGATTCGGTACCATGAATGGAAAAGACGGAAAACCGTTCAAGACAAGAGAAGGCGGCGTTATGCGTCTGGAAAATCTCATCGCAGATATTGATGAAGAGATGTTCCATAAGATCGTTGAGAACAGAAGCGTGAAAGATCAGGATGCAAAAGAAACAGCAGAGATCGTAGGTCTTTCCGCAATCAAATACGGTGATCTGTCCAACCAGGCAACCAAAGATTATGTATTTGATATTGACCGTTTCACTTCCTTCGAAGGAAATACAGGTCCGTATATCCTGTACACGATCGTTCGTATTAAATCCATCCTCAACCGCTATAAAGAAGAAGGCGGAAACCTTGAGGCAGGAGAGATCCTTCCGGCTGTTAATGCAAGCCAGAAAAACCTTATGCTGGAACTGACAAAATTCGGAAGCACCATCGAGAACGCATTCGAAGAAAAAGCACCACATAAGATCTGCGCATACATTTACGAAGTATCCAACGCATTCAACAGCTTCTACCACGAGACCAAGATCCTCAGCGAAGAAGATCAGGCACAGAAAGAATCCTTCCTGAAACTCCTCGGCCTTACAAAAGAAATCCTCGAAACAAGCATCGACCTCCTCGGTTTCTCCGCCCCGGACCGCATGTAAAATAATTACGCCCCACCTTTCTTTTTCGGAAGGTGGGGTATTTTTTAGAAAAAATTTATAAAAAGATCCTTCTTTTTATGCTATACTTACTTTACGAAAGTAAAAAGACTAAAAATTCTCCGCTTGGAATTCCCCAAGCATCTTCCCTTTTACAAAAGAAAAAAAGGATAAAGAAAAAAGAAAGGGGCGCTTTCTATCAATCTAACCGGAATCATACTAAAAGGCCGCTACTGCATCGTCGAAACCATTGGTGCAGGAGGTGAAGGCAACATGTACCTTGTCCGAGATCTTGAACTCGGTATCTTCCGTGCCGTAAAAGAACTCCCAATCAGAAACAGAAGAGAAGCAGGGCTTCTCCGCCTTCTGGAACACCCGTTTCTTCCAAAGATGATCGACTATACAGAACGCGGAGAATACTGCTACATCATCATGGAATACATACGGGGAAAATCCCTTGAACAATATCTGCAGGATGGTTATGTTTTTTCGCTGGAGGAAATCCTTCATACAGGAGACGTAATCCTGCAGGTACTGGAATATCTTCATTCCAGAAAACCTGCCGTCTATTATGGTGATCTGAAACCTGCCAATCTGATGCTGACAGCCCAGAAACGTCTGTATCTGGTAGATTTTGGGAGTGCTGTTTTTTCTTACAGCGCTTCGTATAAAGAAACAAAAGGAACCAGAGGGTATGCTGCACCGGAACAGATGCAGGGAGAGATAAATGCAGCAAGCGATTTTTATGCACTTGGAAAAACACTGGAAATGCTCTGCGGGAAAAAGAAAATACAGTATCTGCTGAAATGCCCCTTATTCGGGCGATTTATTTTTCGATGCTGTCGGGCAGAGCCAAAAAAACGTTGGCAGAATGCTTCGGAAGCAAGAACAGAATTACTTAAAATTCATCCCTTGCAGTTGAGACTGAAATCAATATTAATTCCGACAGCGGCAGCACTGGCAGCATTGACAATAGTCCTGAGCCTGGGGCTTGGAGGGCAAAAACTTCCGGAGCTTTCGAAAGCACTGACACCTGTTACAGCACAATATTTCTGCATGGAATACCGAACTGGTTCAAAAGAGCAGAAAGAAAGGGTTCATAACTATGTAGAACAGAAACTGCAGAATTTTCAGAAAACCTACCAGAATGCAGATGACCAGATCTGTATTTTGGAATTGCTGGCGCGAAATGGGGAACTGGCAGACAGGGCAGATCGTGCAGAAATTTATTATCGCCAATTACTGACCTATGAACCGGAATATGCAAAGGGCTATCTGGAATATGGATTGTTTCTTTGCAGACAGGCACGTTATCAGGAAAGCAGGGCTGTCTATCGGCAATGGGAAAACAGCGTAGAAGGAACGACACAACAGGTGTCTGAGGGTATTATACTTGAATGGAAAGCATGGCAGAAGGAGGCAGGAATCATTCTTGGAAAGACAAAAACATCTTTTACAGAACAGCAGGACAATGTATCATAAATGGAACAGAAATAAGAAATGCTCTATGATATTAATTGGTATGCTGGTATTTTTGCTATATGTAAGCAGTTCGTTTGTGTATGCGTCGGAATTTGGAGGATTTGATGTTTCAACAGGAACTGGTGAATATGGTGGCGACTGGTCAGATTGGGATGAAGAACCGGCATACAGCCAGGAGCAGAATGATGATAATTCTTATACAGATGAAGTCCAAAATGATGGACAGGATACAGAACAGAATAATACAGGTTCATCATTCTATACGGATGATTATGCGTACGATGTTACACAAAATGGAAATGGACAGGGAAATTCCACGACGTACGAACCAGATACTTCTTCAACGTCAGGATATAGCAACGATTATACCGCATGGAATCAAAATGAGAGCGAAAACACAGATAATAATAGAAACAGTGCAGTAACCGGGAATGGCACAAATGGAGAAATAAACTCATCTGTAATTACAGAGATAAGTCCGACACCGATACCGACAGATACACCGACACCGGTTCCGACTCCGACGGCGAAACCAACGTTTACACCAACACCTGTATTTACAGAAGTTCCAAAAGAAAAAGTAAATACAGTGACAGAATATAGAGAGGAATATCGTCTGCCACCGGCAGAGTGTCTGCAAAAAATGGAACTCTTCTATTGGAGAGGAGAATTGCCCAAAGGGGAGCAGGTGGAAGTTCAGCTAAATTCCAGAATTATGCAGCAGATTATAAGTGTCCGTATAAATGGACTGGAAAGAAAATGGAAACAGGCTGGACAGACAGTGCAGATAAATGGATTTACTGATGAAAAAAACAAACTGGAAATCGCAGTTATGATTCCTAGGGATTTAGCGTGGACGGGAGATAAAAAGAATGTTATACTGACCTATAATGTTTTCTGAACATTATGGTTATTTGTAAAAGAAGAATTTTTGGATAAAATTTTACAAAAGAAAATTGTCCACAGGAAATCGGAGGAATTATGTATAAAGCGATTTTATTTGACCTTGACGGAACGCTGACAGAGTCCGGCGAGGGAATCACAAAGTGTGTGCAGTATGCGCTGGATAAGCTGGGAAAACCGGAAACTGATCTTAAAAAACTGGAAGTGTTTATCGGGCCGCCTTTGATGGAGCAGTTTATGAAGTATGCGGATCTGGATGAACCAACTGCACGAAAGGCGGTGGAGTATTACAGGGAACGTTATTCTACGATCGGGATATTTGAAAACAGACCATATCCGGGTGTGGAAAATATGCTGCAGGAATTAAAGAGAAAGAAATACCTTCTGGCAGTTGCATCATCCAAGCCGGAATACTATGTAAAACAGATTTTAGATCATTTTCATCTGACAGAATATTTTAATGAGATCGTCGGAAGTGAGATGAACGGTTCAAGAACAAATAAAACAGAAGTGATCGAAGAGACATTAAAGCGCCTTGGGCTGGATGGACACCGGGATCAGGTGATCATGGTAGGCGATAAGGAGCACGATGTTCTTGGAGCGAGAATGGCTGGTCTGGAATGCATTGCTGTTTCTTATGGTTATGGTACAGAAGAGGAACTTGCGGCAGTACAGCCATTACAGACAGCTGCATCCACGGATGAAGTACTGGATTTTTTCGACTGAGCCCCCGACGCAGACAGAGTCATATCAGACAGATCTGGCGTGTTGGTTATCCATGTGGAATCCATTTTCTGATTTCACAGATTGTTGGAACCGCAGGACTCTGGCTGATCATAAAATTTGGCGGGGGAATGGCTGATTATTATAATTATGCAATTATGCTTACCGGACTTGCAGGTCTGATTGCGATGATTCCATGTCTGTGGTTCTACAGCCGGGACCGTGCGGCACGAAGAATCGGAGGGCTGGTATCTTCGCAGAGACCATGGAGATTAAAGAGTTCTGAAATATTATTGTTTCTTGGAATGGGAGCAGCCTTCTCTCAGTTTGCAAATATAATTGTGGGAATCCTGCATTCTCTGCAGAGCTATGAGGAATATCAGGAAACAATGGCTAAGATGATGTCAGGAAAACAAATGTGGTTTCTTATCGTGTGTATGGGAATCATAGCACCTATTGCGGAGGAAATTGTTTTTCGCTGGCTGATCTATCTTCGTCTCAGAGATTATATGAGAATGGGGGTAGCAGCTGTGATTTCCGGACTGATTTTTGGAATCTATCATGGAAATCCGGTTCAGGCAGTCTATGCAGGTCTCCTTGGAATGATATTTGCATATTTTCTGGATATCAGCGGATGCCTGTGGAGCAGTGTGCTGCTTCATATGGGGGCAAACATCTGGTCTCTGCTGTCAGCAGATCTGTACACATGGCTTCTTGACAGATATCCAGCCTTTATCATAGTGGTATTTTCACTGCTGCTCGTTGTGCTGATCTATGGTTTTTCTTATTTTACGAAGAGAGTACAGCGAAGAGTGAAAAGAGTTTTGTAACAGAAAGTAGTTATTATACGGGAATATTTACGAAAGAGAAAGCTTTCAGGTTGAGAAAAACAATCTGAGAGTTTTTTCTTTTTTTTAAAGCTTTAGAAAGATTTTATATTTGAAAGGTTGTAGAAAACCGAAAAATATGATAACCTAAGTGTATTAAAACAATTAATACACTATACACACTTGGAAAGTTGCAGCAGGAAAATGATGAAAGGAGGGGCAATGATTATTTTAGATTATCAGGACAGGCGGCCAATCTATGAGCAGATTACAGAGAAATTCCGGACGCTGATCTACCAGGGGGCACTGCCGGCAGGTTCCAGACTTCCTTCTGTACGTCAGCTGGCGATGGAATTATCCATTAATCCCAATACGATACAGAGAGCATATATGTCACTGGAGCAGGAAGGTCTGATCTATCCGGTAAAGGGCAAAGGAAACTTTGTTGCAGAGATGCAGCAGATTCAGGAAAAAAGCAAAGAAAGCTTTCAGAAAGAATTTGTGGAACTGGTTAAGCACGGGATTCATATTGGCATGACAGAGGAAGATCTGAGAACATTGGTTCATAATGGCTATGAGGAGGAACAGGGATGATAGAGATAAAGGAATGCAGTAAAGCGTTTGGAACACTTACGGCAGTCAGCAGGGTTTCACTGGATATCGGAGAGCGGGCAGTGTTCGGACTGGTTGGCAGCAACGGAGCTGGTAAAAGTACACTTCTTCGTATGGCTGCAGGGATTCTGAAGCCGGATGAAGGAGAAGTACAGGTTGATGATATGGCAGTATTTGACAATGCCCAGGCGAAAGAAAAAATCTTTTACATATCTGATGACTGCTATTTCCCTGCAAATTATACCGCAATGGATATGGCTGCATTCTATCAGATTCATTATCCGAAATTTGAAAAACAGCGTTTTTCAAAATTGCTGCGGCAGTTTCAGCTTGATGAGAAACAGAGAGTCAGCAGTTTTTCAAAGGGTATGAAAAAACAACTGATGGTACTTCTGGGGATCAGTGCAGGGACAAAATATCTTCTCTGCGACGAGACATTTGACGGGCTGGATCCGGTTGTGCGTCAGGGAGTAAAGAGTCTGTTTGCGGCAGAAATTATGAGCAGAGATTTTACCCCGGTTCTTGCTTCACATAATCTGCGAGAACTGGAAGATATCTGTGACCATGTAGGGCTTCTGTATAAAGGCGGTATGCTGCTGAGCAGAGATCTGGAGGATATGAAATTTCATATTCATAAGATTCAATGTGTATTTACGGATAAGAAACAGGAAGAGGCACTGAAAAAAGAACTGGATGTCTTGAAAGTTGATCATCAGGGCTCGCTGGTCCTGTTGACTGCAAGGGGTACACGTTCCGAGATCATGGCAAAGATCCAGGAGAAAAATCCATTGTTCAGTGAGGTGATCCCACTGACGCTGGAAGAAATATTTATCAGTGAAACGGAGGTGGCTGGTTATGAGATCCAGAATATTTTCTTCTAAATATATGAAAACAATATCCAAAGGACAGGTCTGGATACCGGCATTTATTATGCTTGGATTCCTTCTGGCATTTCCAGTAGCAGCACTGGTCAAACTGGGGTCCTGGAGAAACATGGAATATACGGAGGCACAGATTTCTGTTTTATATAATCATTTATGGAAAGATGGCCTGGTGATGACCGGAATGATTGTTGCAGTGATCGCTGCATTGATGAACAGCATAAATGAGTTCGTTTATCTCTATTCGGGCAAGAAGACGGATTTCTATCATGCACTTCCGCTGAAACGTTCGGAGATGTTTGCAGAAAGAGTGATAACCGGACTGATCTATTATGTAGTTCCGTATATAGTAATGGAATTTCTGATGATCTGCATTGGAGCAGCCAGGGGATTCTTCAGCCTGAAGATCATGGGAATGGCAGTGAAAATGTCTGGTCTCCATCTGCTGATCTATCTGACAGTATACTTCAGTATTGTGCTTATAATCTGTGTTACCGGTAATATGCTGATGGGCGTTCTCTGCCTGGGCGGTATGTATTTGTATGGAATTGCACTGGATATTCTCATGCAGAGTTATGGAGCACTTTTTTTTAAGACATTTGTAACACAGTCGTATGGGATATTTAAGTTCCTTGAGGATTATGCGTCTCCGGGTTCACTGATATTCTGTATGGTGAAGCAGTATTCGGACGGAGGAGCAGGGAAACTTATCGCTGCAGTTGGAGTCCTGATGGTTATTCTGGCAGTTCTCGCACTGTTTGCCTATGTTCGGCGTCCATCGGAAGCAGCAGGAAAATCTATGGTATATAGATGGATTGCCGTACTAATAAAATTTATGGTCGTAGTTCCGACAGGGCTGAGTGTTGGAGGAATTTTTTATGCATCCACAAGTGGAACGGGCAGAATGATCTGGTCAGTTTTCGGACTGATTCTTGGTACAGTAGTCTCGCATGGGCTGATCGAAACGGTTTATCAGATGAGTTTTCAGAAGTTTTTTGCGAAAAAACTGCAGATAGTGATTGCAGGAGTCCTGGTAGCCTGCTGTGCACTGATCTATCAGAAAGATCTTCTGCATTATGACAGCTATATCCCCGGACAGGATGAAATTGCTTCTGTAAATATTAATATGAATTCGGGAGATCCGGATTACTATTCGGTTGTAAATAAGACCGGTGATGGAGAATTTTATGAAATTACAGATACAAGTAACTGGGATGATCCGAAGATTGCTTTTTCCAGAGAAGGTGGTATTGGCGATGAGACCTATGCGGCTCTGAAGGATATTGTGGATCAGAATCAGAATATAAATACCGAAGAGAGTGCATATTCTTACTGTTCATATATAAAATACACTCTGAAATCAGGTCGTGTGATATACAGAAATTACTGGATAAGCAGAAATCTGCTGAGATCGCTTGCAGAGGGCTTATATGAGGAAGAAAATATGAAGGAAATGAAATTTGATTTCCTCAATCTTGATGAGAAATATCTGACAGATCTTAACCTGACAGATGCGAGCGGAAATGGATACAGTATTTTACAGAATGATAAGGAAAAAATGTCTGAGCTTCTGGCCGCATTAAAAAAGGACGTTGAAGCTGCAACTGTCGAAGAGCTTATGGAGATACCGGAGGTAAGAGTCGATTTTGCATACCAGCTTCCGGTAAAACAGTCTGTATCCGCAATGATTCCTGGCAGAAGTGAGGAAGGCAAAGTTTATGCAGAATGTATAGTCGGGATTTATCCTTCCTTCAAAAATACTCTTGCAATTTTGAAGGAAACAGGGTATCCTCTGACGATAGAAGAACTGAAGATTAACAAGATCGTGCTGATCTATAATTATGAATCAGACAATGAGTACGCATCGGAAGAAGTAACATATGAAGATCCGGAAGAAATAAAAGCCCTGAAAGATATTATGGTGTCAAAGTATAATGGATATCTTGGAAATGATGCAGAGGTAAGTACCAATATTGATGTGGCAGCAAGTACAGATCAGGGAGAGGTGACAATCTCATATGGACTGAAAGCAGCAGAACTGCCTGATTTCGTGCAGAAAAAAATGAATGAACTTGGCATCACGCAGGAGAGTGTGATGGTAGAGGGAACAACAGCAGAGTACGAGGCTGATGAATATACTGACTACGGTACCAGTGATGAAGCTGTATCGCAGGCAATCATAGGCGGAGCGGATGCACCGACAGTGATAAATCTTGACTGAGGGCAGTGAAGAAGTAAATATAAGTGTATACGGATGGCCTGACAGCGGCCTGGAGTAAGGAGTGGATATGGCAAAAGCAGTGAGACTGGATAAGTTTCTCGCAGATGCGGGGAAAGGAACCAGAAGTGAAGTAAAGAAGTTCATACAGAAAGGTCAGGTCCAGGTAAATGGAATACCGGTGAAGAAACCGGAGTTGAAAGTTGAACCGGATAGCGACGTGGTTGAGCTTGCAGGTGAAACAGTTGGAGCGGCACCGGAATTTGTCTATTATCTTCTGAATAAACCAGCCGGCTGCGTCAGTGCAACAGAAGACCGCAACGACCGGACGGTTATGGAATATGTTCCGTCCGACCGTAAGGGCCTGTTTCCGGTGGGACGTCTGGATAAAGATACAGAGGGATTACTTCTTATCACAGATGACGGAATGCTGGCACATGAGCTCCTTGCACCGGGAAAACATGTGGATAAAACATATTTTGTCCGCGTGGAGGGCAGGCTTACGGTGGAAAACATTGAGAAACTGGAAAAAGGTGTGGATATCGGAGAGGATAAACTGACTATGCCGGCAAAAGCTGAGATCGTAGGTGGAAGCTGGGAAGGAGCAGGTGAACCAAAACCGGGACGCGTCCGCAGAGAAAATCTTCCGGAAGTGTACACGGAACTTCTGCTGACAATCCATGAGGGGAAATTCCATCAGGTGAAACGTATGATGGCAGCAGTCGGAACCCCGGTCATTTATCTGAAACGAATCTCGATGGGACCACTTACCTTACCGGATGACCTCAAGAAGGGAGAGTGCCGTCCCCTGACTGAGGAAGAAGTGAAGAGCCTGAAAGGATAGTGAAAAAATATAACAAAAAACTGCGAAAACCCTCTTTACACAGAGGGTTTTTCTATGCTATACTCTAGGAGTTGCGATGTGCACACAGATGCACAAATAAAAAGTCACGTACAGAGATTCCGATGGATGGTGCCCTTACGGTGTGAGGTTGGGTCCGGATAGAAAATGATCTGTACGGAAGAATTTAACCAAAAAGGAGAACAAATCATGAGCGTTATTTCAATGAAACAGCTTTTGGAAGCAGGTGTTCATTTCGGACATCAGACAAGAAGATGGAACCCTAAAATGGCTCCGTACATCTACACAGAAAGAAACGGAATCTATATCATCGACCTTCAGCAGTCTGTAGGCATGGTTGACGATGCATACAATGCAGTAGCTGATATCGTAGCTAACGGCGGAAACATCCTTTTCGTTGGAACTAAGAAACAGGCTCAGGATGCTATCAAAGCAGAAGCAGAGCGTTGCGGACAGTTCTATGTAAACGAAAGATGGCTTGGCGGTATGCTTACAAACTTCAAGACCATCCAGAGCCGTATTGCAAGACTGAAACAGATCGAAGCTATGGAAGCTGACGGAACTTTCGAAGTACTTCCAAAGAAAGAAGTTATTGAATTAAGAAAAGAACTTGCTAAACTGCAGAAAAACCTTGGCGGTATCAAAGAGATGAAACGTCTCCCGGACGCAATCTTCATCGTTGACCCTAAGAAAGAAAGAATCTGCGTTCAGGAAGCTCATACATTAGGAATTCCGCTGATCGGTATCTGCGATACAAACTGTGATCCGGAAGAACTGGATTATGTAATCCCGGGTAACGATGATGCTATCCGTGCCGTAAAACTGATCGTTTCCAAAATGGCAGACGCTGTTATCGAGGCAAATCAGGGAACAACAGAAGCTGATGAAGCAGAAGTTGAAGAAGCTACAGAGGAATAATTAATTTAATAATTCCAGGAGGAAAATACAATGGCTATTACAGCAGCTCAGGTAAAAGAATTAAGAGAAATGACCGGTGCCGGAATGATGGATTGTAAGAAAGCTCTTACAGCTACAGATGGCGATATGGACAAAGCAGCAGAATTCCTGCGTGAAAAAGGTCTTGCTACAGCTCAGAAGAAAGCAAGCCGTGTTGCAGCAGAAGGTCTTTGCAAGACTCTCGTTGCTGATGACGCTAAGAGCGCAGTTGTTGTAGAAGTTAACTCTGAGACAGACTTCGTTGCCAAGAACGAAAAATTCCAGAACTATGTTGCAGACGTTGCAGCACAGGCTCTTACAACTTCCGCAGCAGATATCGATGCTTTCCTTGCAGAAGCATGGGCACTTGATACAACCAAGACTGTAAAAGAAGCTCTCGCAGCTCAGGTTGCAGTTATCGGTGAGAACATGAACATCAGAAGATTCGCTCAGGTAAAAGAAGAGAACGGTTTCGTTGCCTCCTACACACATATGGGTGGAAAAATCGGTGTTCTTGTAGATGTTGAGACAGATGTTGTTAATGATGCTGTTAAAGAAATGGCTAGAAACATTGCAATGCAGATCGCAGCTCTGAAACCGCAGTACACATGTGACAGCGAAGTAAGTGCTGAATACATCGAACATGAGAAAGAAATCCTTCTTGCACAGATCCAGAACGATCCTAAGGAATCCCAGAAACCTGAGAAGGTTATTCAGGGTATGATTACTGGACGTATCAAGAAAGAACTCAAAGAAATCTGCCTTCTTGATCAGACATACGTTAAAGCAGAAGACGGAAAACAGTCCGTTGCCAAATACGTAGAAGAAGTTTCAAAAGCAAACAGCGCTAAGATCACAATCAAAGGTTTCGTTCGTTTCGAGACCGGCGAAGGTATCGAAAAACGCCAGGATGACTTCGCAGCTGAAGTTGCAGCTCAGGCTGGTATGTAAGTCAAAAATATTGCATCGCAGATGGATAAGTAATCCATTAACTTAAGTTTTCATTATATTATTTTAATAAGTCTAAATTTAAGTATTTAAAGGCCCTGAAAGCCTTATAAACACTACGTTTCACAGTGATTATAAGGTTTTCGGGGC
>CAVFJK010000049.1:6618-17135 GCA_963622815.1 Ruminococcus bicirculans (ex Wegman et al. 2014) | reverse complement strand
ATTCTTGCTAAATCTGAAATTGTCTCAATTGTTTATTGAGTTTCCGAGACCGCTCAGATTTAGTACCTGACAAAAATAGCATGGATTAATACAAAAAAAATTAGGCTGTCAAATAAATAGTACGTTTTTAATCGAATTTATTGACAATTTAAAATCAGACATGTATAGTAAAAGCACTTGCAAAGAGGCGTAACTGGGAGAGTTGTGCCTCTTTTGTTCCGCAAAACTGCGAAGCGACGAGGAGTAAGAATAAAAAATGGAGGAAAGACGAATGAAAAAAGCATTGGCAATCGGACTTGCAGCAGCAATGGCTGTTACTATGGCAGCACCTGTATATGCAAGTGATGACACTGAAAGTGGTGCAGGAATCGCAAAAGAAGACATGAAGATCGGTGTGATCTACATTGGTGACGAAAATGAGGGATACACAGCTGCTCATATGGAAGGTATCGATGAGATGGTAGAGAATCTTGGACTGGATGATTCTCAGGTTATTGAAAAAACTCTTATCGGTGAAGATGAAGGATGCTACGATGCAGCAGCAGACCTTGCAGACCAGGGATGCCAGATCATTTTTGCAAACAGCTTTGGACATGAAACTTATATGCTTGAAGCAGCAGGAGAATATCCGGACGTTCAGTTCTGTCATGCAACCGGAACTCAGGCAGCATCAAGCGGACTTTCCAACATGCACAACTACTTCACAAATATTTATGAAGCACGTTATGTATCCGGTGTAGTAGCAGGTCTTAAACTGAATGAGATGATCGAGGACGGAACTATTACAGAAGACACAGCTAAAATGGGATATGTTGGAGCATTCCCGTATGCAGAGGTTATTTCCGGATATACTTCCTTCTACCTTGGCGCTAAGAGCGTATGCCCGTCCGTAACAATGGAAGTTAAATACACAAACAGCTGGGCAAGCTTTGACCTTGAAAAAGAATGTGCAGATGCTCTGATCTCTGACGGATGTGTCCTGATCAGCCAGCATGCAGATACAACAGGTGCTCCGACAGCATGTGAAGCAGCCGGCGTTCCGTGCGTTGGATACAATGTTGACATGACATCTGTTGCACCTGATACAGCACTTACTTCCGCATCCATGGACTGGGGTGTATATTACACATATGCAGTACAGTGCATGCTTGATGGAACTGCAATCGACACTGACTGGTGCAAAGGATTTGCTGAGGGTGCAGACAAGATCACACCACTCAACGAGAACGTTGTAGCAGAAGGAACAGACGAAAAAGTAAAAGAAGTAGAAGACGCACTTGCAGATGGATCTCTTCATGTATTTGATACTTCTACATTCACTGTAAATGGTGAAGAACTTACTACCTATAAGAAAGATGGAAGCGATACAGAATATGTTTCTGACGGATACTTCCATGAATCCGAATTCGGTTCTGCACCGGCATTCGATGTAGCAATCGACGGAATCACATCTATCACAGAATAATTTCCAGAAATCAGGCGGGGCCGCTTGCCAGCAGCTCCGCTTTTTTCTTGTATCTGGAGAAAATAAAAGGAGGGAATGACAGTGGGAGAAACTTATGCACTTGAACTTAAGGATATTTCCAAGCGCTTTGGATCGGTCCAGGCGAATGATCATGTGGATCTCACGCTGAGAAAATCAGAGATTCTTGCAATCTTAGGTGAAAACGGAAGTGGTAAGACGACTCTGATGAATATGATCTACGGAATTTATTATCCGGATGAGGGACATATTTTTGTGAACGGTAAAGAGGTAACGATCCGTTCACCAAAAGATTCCTACGAACTGGGAATCGGTATGGTACATCAGCATTTTAAACTGGTAGACGTGCTGACAGCAGCCGAAAATATCGTACTGGGTCTGCCGGGCAAGGCAAGACTCAATATGAAAAAAATCACAGAGGATATCCAGAAACTTGTCAATAAATATGGATTCGATTTAAATCTTTCAAAGAAAATCTATGAAATGTCTGTTTCTGAGAAACAGACTGTTGAAATCGTAAAGATGCTTTATCGTGGAGCAAGAATCCTGATTCTGGATGAGCCGACGGCTGTACTTACACCGCAGGAAGCAGATCGATTATTTGATATTTTACAGAATATGAGAGATGACGGATGCTCGATCATCATTATCACACACAAGCTGCAGGAAGTGCTGGCACTGTCTGACCGGGTGGCTATCCTTCGTAAAGGACAGTATATTGATACAGTCGAAACTTCTGAAGCAGATGTCCAGAGTCTTTCTGAAATGATGGTAGGTGCAAAGGTTGATCTGAATATTGAGCGTCCGGAACCAAAAGATGTGAAGAAACGTCTGGTTATCAAGGGACTGACTTGTATAGATAAGGACAATGTAAAGACACTCGATGATGTGGATCTGACTGTGAAATCAGGGGAGATCCTAGGAATCGCAGGAATTTCCGGAAGTGGACAGAAAGAACTGCTGGAGTCGATCGCAGGACTTCAGGCAGTAGAAAGTGGTTCCATCCAGCTTCTGGATGATAATGGAAATGCTACAGAACTTGCGGGTATGGATTCCACTTCGATCAATGAAGCAGGAATCAGTCTTGCCTTTGTCCCGGAGGACCGTATCGGTATGGGACTTGTTGGCGATATGGACATGACAGACAATATGATGATCCGAAGCTACCGCAATGGAAAAGGACCATTCCTGGATCGTAAAGGACCGAGAGAACTGGCACAGAGAATCAAGGATAAGCTGGAGGTTATGACACCGAGTATTTCTGCTCCGGTTCGTCAGATGTCCGGTGGAAATGTCCAGAAAGTTCTGGTTGGACGTGAGATCGCACAGAACCCGAAAGTTCTTCTGGTTGCATTCCCGACCCGTGGTGTGGATATCAATACCTCTCATGTCATTTATCAGCTTCTGAATGAGCAGAAGAAAAAAGGAATTGCGGTTGTCTGCGTTATTGAGGACCTGGACGTTGTACTGGAACTTTGTGACCGTATTGCAGTTCTCTGTGGCGGCAGAATCAGTGGAGTAGTGAATGGAAGAACCGCAACAAAAGATGGAATTGGTCTTCTTATGACGAAACATGAAAAAGGAGGGGATATTGATGAATAAAGAACCTTTCTTACAGGTAAGTAAAAGAAGAAACAAGGCCGGATGGAAGGAAAGACTTTTGATTCGTTTTATCGCACTGATTCTTGCACTGATCGTGTGCGGTGCTGTGATCGTAGCACTTGTCAAAATGAATCCGGTGGATGTATATAAAGCAATCTGGGATGGAGCGATGGGCTCTGAACGTCGTGTCTGGCAGACAATCCGTGATACGATGGTTCTGCTGTGTATTGCAATTGGTCTTGCTCCGGCATTCAAGATGAAATTCTGGAACATCGGTGCAGAAGGTCAGATCCTGATCGGTGGAGCGTGTTCAGCAGCAGTGATGATCTATGCAGGGGATAAAATGTCTCCGGTACTGCTTCTGATCGTCATGTTTGTTGCAAGTGCAGTTGGCGGTATGATCTGGGGTATGATCCCGGCAGTGTTTAAAGCATACTGGAACACGAATGAGACACTGTTTACCCTGATGCTGAACTATGTTGCGATGCAGGTCGTTACATATTGCATTGTTTTCTGGGAGAATCCGAAAGGCTCCAATACAGTCGGTATCATTAATCAGACAACACAGGCCGGATGGCTGCCGGAACTCTTCGGACAGAAATACGGATGGAATGTACTGATCGTGCTGATTCTGACTGTTGGTATGTTTATCTATCTGAAATACTGCAAACAGGGTTATGAGATTGCAGTAGTCGGTGAAAGTGAGAATACTGCAAAATATGCCGGAATCCATGTAAAACGAGTTATCATCCGTACAATGGCAATCTCCGGTGCAATCTGTGGTATCGCCGGTTTTATCATTGTAAGTGGTGCAAGCCATACGATTTCTACTGCGACAGCAGGCGGACGTGGATTTACGGCGATCATCGTTGCATGGCTTTCAAAATTTAATACCTTTATCATGGTAGCTGTTTCTTTCGGTATCGTATTCATGGATCAGGGTGCTGTTCAGATTGCTACTCAGTATGGACTGAATGAGAATGCATCAGATGTTATTCTCGGTATCATTCTGTTCTTCCTGATTGGAGCAGAATTCTTTATCAATTACAGTGTTAAGCGTGCAAAGAAATAGGAGGAAGATGCAATGAGTGTACTGACCATTTTTATTCAAAAAGCAATTGTCCAGGGCATCTGTATTCTGTATGGTGCGCTTGGAGAAATCATGACAGAAAAATCCGGTAACCTGAACCTTGGTATTCCGGGAATTATGTACATGGGAGGTATCGCCGGACTGATGGGAGCCTTCCTTTATGAAAAAGATAATCCGAACCCGAATGCTTTTGTTGGTGTTCTGATATCGTTTGTATGTGCGTTCGCATGTGCGATGATT
The DNA here is from genome assembly GCA_963622815.1 of Ruminococcus bicirculans (ex Wegman et al. 2014). Lineage (GTDB taxonomy): Bacteria > Bacillota > Clostridia > Lachnospirales > Lachnospiraceae > Blautia_A. The sequence continues at coordinate 12,720 of CAVFJK010000049.1, read as the reverse complement.
GGTGGTCTGATCTACAGTATCCTGACGATCACACTTCGTGTAAACCAGAACGTAACAGGTCTTGCCCTTACCATCTTTGGTACCGGTTTCGGTAACTTTTTCGGTGGATCCATCTCAAAACTTGCAGGTGGTGTTGGACAGATTTCTGTAAAAGTAACAGGAAGTGCTTATACGGCAAAGATTCCGGGATTATCAAAGATTCCGGTGATCGGACCGATTTTATTTAACTATGGATTTATGACGTATCTCTGTGTGATCGCAGCGATCGCACTGTCCTTCTTCTTATTTAAGACAAGAATGGGACTGAATCTCCGTGCAATCGGCGAAAACCCTGGAACTGCAGATGCAGCAGGTATCAATGTTATCAAATACAAATATCTGTCAACCTGTATCGGAGCAGGGCTTGCAGGACTTGGTGGTCTGTATTTCGTAATGGAATATTCAGGCGGAACCTGGACAGATAACGGTTTTGGTGACCGTGGATGGCTTGCAGTCGCACTGGTTATCTTTGCACTGTGGAAACCGCTGAATGCGATCTGGGGAGCATTCCTCTTCGGAGCACTTTATATCCTGTATCTGTACATTCCGGGACTTGGAAGAAGTATGCAGGAAGTATTCAAGGCTCTGCCATATGTGGTAACGATCATTGTGCTTGTGTTTACAAGCTTCCGAAAGAAGAAGGAACACCAGCCGCCGGCTGCGTTGGGATTGCCGTATTTTAGAGAAGAAAGATAATAAAGATGTGTTTAGTATACAGATTCTCCTTCCGTCATATACCAATAAATCTTTAATTATATATTGCATTCTCAGGAAGTTAGTTATATAATACAGGCATATAAAAGAAAATTCTTCGGGGCAGGGTGACTGATTTACAAAAGATCGGAATTCCCTACCGGCGGTATAGTCCGCGACCCGCGTAATGCGGCTGATCCGGTGACTGATCTACAGAGCATCAGAATTCCGGAACCGACAGTAAAGTCTGGATGAGAGAAGAACACGAATAATTCATACGTGCTCAGTACCCCGGGAAGATTATCCCGGGGATTTTTTATGCAGTAAAATGTTTTGATAATAGAAAAGCTTTCCACTGCATAACGTAGAATTTTCTTTTAGAAAAAAGATAATTCAAACAAAAGGAGAGACAAGTATGAGTGAACAGGTTTTAAGAAATGGAAACGTAATGGCGAGAAGCCGCACCAGGACGATCACACAGATCGCAATGCTCGGTGCACTGGCTGGAGTATTAATGAATATCGAGTTTCCGATCCCGTTCCTGGCACCATCCTTTTACCAGCTGGATTTCTCAGAGATTCCGGTACTGGTAGGAACATTTGCCATGGGACCTGTAGCAGGTATTCTGATCGAAGTAGTAAAGGTGCTCGTACACCTTGTAACAATGGGAACTGTAACAGCAGGAGTTGGTGACTTTGCAAACTTTATCTTCGGATGTGCGTTTGTAGTACCGGCAGGACTGATCTACAGACTGCATCACACAAAGAGCCGTAAACATGCCGTACTCGGAATGGCAGCAGGAACCATCCTCACAACAGCAGCAGCCTGCTTTATGAATGCATTTGTATTGCTTCCGGCATATGGCAAAGCATTTGGAATGCCAATCGAAACATTTATTGAAATGGGAGCAGCAGTCAATTCATCCGTGCATAACCTTCTCGGATTCGTACTGCTGATCATTGTACCGTTTAACTTATTCAAATATACCCTCACTTCCGTGATCGTATTCTTTATTTATAAGAGAATCCGTGTTATCCTTAAAGGAGACTGATCAATAAAGAAGCATGGTATAACCCATGCGGAAAAGAGGAAACATATGGGAAAGATTCATAATGTAGAAAAAATGACAGACAACCGTTTCGTCAATCTGTATCACGTAGATGCGACCAGCGTACATAATACACCTGTATCATATTACGTGGCATCCAGAGCCAAAGACGTACCGTCGCTGAAACTTAAGACCGGACGCAATGATCCGGATGGCGTGATCATTTACAGTATCTACGGAGAAAAAAAGGACAAAGTTGTTCTTGTTCGTCAGTATCGCTATACATTAGGCGACTACATTTATGAATTCCCGGCAGGACTCGTTGAGCCGGATGAAGATTTTCACGAAGGTGCAGTCAGAGAAATGTATGAAGAAACAGGGCTGAAACTTGAACCACTGAAAGTGGATCCGGCTTACGAGAAACCGTTTTTTACGACAGTTGGGATGACAGATGAATCCTGTGCAACTGTCTACGGGTATGCAAGCGGTGAAATCAGTAAAGATGCACAGGAAGATACCGAAGAGATCGAGATCGTTCTGGCTGACCGTACAGAAGTAAAGAGAATCCTCAAAGAAGAACGAGTGGCGATCATGTGTGCCTACATGCTGATGCATTTCCTGAAAGATGAAGATCCATTTGCATTTCTTGAGGACTGAAAGAAGCACTGTTGTACCGATGCATAAAAGGTATAAAAAACCCTCACAAAAACTATAAAATTACAAAAAGAGCGGGTTGACAAAATCTCTTCCAACATGTTATATTTTGTTTGGTTGTAGTGTGTAACTCGATTTCAGGAGGCATTAACTATACATAACGAGGAGTGTTTATGTATATTAGTGCCTTTTTTTGTACAAAAGTTGCTGTAAACAGTAACAAAACCGGTTAATAAAGGCCTTTTATATGTACTCACTTCTATAAAATATATAGAAGGAGAGTCTCAGATGAAAGACAAGATTTTTGGTATTTTACAGCGAGTTGGTCGAAGCTTCATGCTTCCGATCGCAATCCTTCCGGTAGCCGGACTGCTTCTTGGTATCGGAAGTTCCTTTACAAATGCGACAACGATTGAAACCTATGGCCTGACAAAGATTCTTGGCGAAGGAACACTGCTTCATTCCCTGCTGGTGATCATGAACAGCGTAGGAAGCGCAGTATTTAATAACCTGCCGCTGATCTTTGCCGTCGGTGTTGCAATCGGTATGGCATTAAAAGAAAAAGAAGTTGCAGCTTTATCAGCAGTTATCGCATATTTCGTAATGAATACAGCGATCAATGCGATGCTGACAGTTACAGGACAGATTCTCGATAATGGTGAGATCGCAGAAACTGTTCTGGAAGGAACGATCACTTCTGTCTGTGGTATTCAGTCGCTGCAGATGGGTGTGTTTGGCGGTATTATCGTAGGTCTTGGTGTAGCAGCCCTGCACAACAGATTTTACAAGATCCAGCTTCCGAATGCACTGTCATTCTTTGGCGGTACCCGTTTCGTTCCGATCATTTCCACGATTGTATACATGTTTGTGGGAATTCTTCTGTATTTTGTATGGCCGGTAGTTCAGAACGGTATCTACGCTCTGGGCGGACTTGTAACAGGAACCGGTTATATCGGAACACTTATTTTTGGACTTATAAAACGAGCTCTGATTCCGTTTGGTCTTCATCATGTATTCTATATGCCATTCTGGCAGACAGCTGTCGGTGGCACAATGGAAGTAGCAGGACAGATGGTACAGGGCGGACAGAATATTTTCTTTGCACAGCTTGCTGATTCTGCAAATATTGCGCATTTCAGTGCTGATGCAACAAGATACTTCTCCGGAGAATTCATTTTCATGATCTTCGGTCTTCCGGGAGCAGCACTGGCTATGTATCAGTGTGCAAAACCTGAGAAGAAAAAACAGGCAGGCGGACTTCTTCTGTCTGCAGCGCTTGCATGTATGGCAACCGGAATTACCGAGCCGCTGGAATTCTCCTTCCTGTTCGTAGCCCCGGCACTGTTCGCTGTTCAGGTAGTCCTGGCAGGAACTGCATACATGATCGCACATATGCTGAATATTGCCGTAGGACTTACTTTCTCCGGTGGATTCCTTGACTTCTTCCTGTTTGGTATCCTTCAGGGAAATGCAAAGACAAGCTGGATGAGAGTTATCCCGGTTGGTATTATTTATTTCTTCTTATATTATTTTATCTTCAAATTCATGATCAAGAAGTTTGACTTTAAGACTCCTGGTCGTGAAGATGATGATGTCGAAACAAAGCTTTATACAAAGGCTGATGTAAATGCCCGCAAAGAAGCTCAGAACGGAGGAGAAATTTCTGCTTCTTCCGATCCTGTCAGCGAGGCGATCACAAGAGGCCTTGGTGGTAAGAAAAACATCACTTCTGTAGACTGCTGCGCAACACGTCTTCGTTGCTCAGTTCAGAACGCAGAACTGGTAAACGATGGTATATTAAAGGCAACAGGTGCATCCGGTGTCATCCATAAGGGACAGGGTGTACAGGTTATTTACGGACCGAATGTTACGGTTATCAAATCAAATCTTGAAGATTATCTGGAAACAGCACCGGATACTCTGGAAACACCGGCAGAAACTGTTGAAACACAGGAAGTAAGCGAAGAGAAAGAAAAATCCGGAGAAAAAGTTGTTGACCGTATCGTAATCTCCAGCCCGATCACCGGTACAGCAGCAAATCTTGCAACAGCACCGGATGAGGCGTTTGCCCAGAAAATGATGGGTGACGGCGCGGTAGTTACACCGGAAGATCCGTATGTTCGCGCTCCTGAAGATGGAGAAGTTGCCTTTGTCTTTGATACCAAACATGCAATTGGATTTGTAACAGAATCCGGAATCAGTCTTCTGATTCATGTGGGAATTGATACTGTAAAATTAAATGGTGAGGGATTTGAGGCACTGGTAGAAAGTGGTCAGGAAGTGAAGAAGGGAGATTCGATGCTGAAACTGGATCTGGACTATCTGAGCAAGAATGCACCTTCTATTGTATCCCCGGTTCTTTGTACAGAGCTGGAGGATAACCAGAGAATCCATCTGTTAAGTGAGGGTCAGGTCAAAGCCGGAGAGCCGCTTTTCGAAATCGAGGTTCTTCAGTAAGAACCCTGCCCGGATGGGGAAGAGAAGCGGATGTTGTACAGGATAGCAAAGATTTTAAATCACAATTCCTTTATGGGAATCCAGGATAAAAATAACCAGGAATGCCTGGTTATGGGAAAGGGAGTAGCTTTTGGCAGGAAGGTCGGACAGACAGTTCCGGTTTCTTCTGAAGCAACGGTTTATTCGCTGAAAGAGATGACAGAACGAGGAGATGCGAGAGATATTCTTAAGTCAGTCTCTCCGCTCTGTCTGGAACTGGCCAATGAAGTTCTGAATCAGGCAGAACAGGAATTTGGAAAAGTAGACCGGTCAATCCTTTTTACCATGGCAGATCACCTGGATTTTGCAATCCGTCGTGTTCAGAAAGGTGAACAGATCAGCAATCCGCTGACTGATGACATCCGTGTCATGTTTTACAAAGAATATAAAGTAGCCAGCTGTATTCTGGATCTTCTGAAAGAAAAACTTCAGATGGAGATCGATGAACACGAGATTGGCTATATCGCCCTGCATGTGCATGCTGCCATCGTAGACGAGAATGTTTCCCAGGCAATGGAGATTGCCAGAACGGTCCGGGAATGTATTTCTCTTGTTGAGAAAGAAACCGGTAATTCGATCAATGTCATGTCGCTTGGATATAATCGGCTGATGAATCATGTACGCTATATGGTGGCGCGTGCCATTCATGGTGAAAAATTAAAAATGAATCTGAATGAATATATGTCTGTGAAGTTTCCGGGACCATTTATGGCAGCGGAGCGAATCTGCCGTCAGATGGAAAAGAGTCTGAAGCTTCCGATTCCGGACATTGAGATTGGATATCTCGCGATGCATCTGGAACGTATGCTTGATACAGATGTCAACGAGTAAGAAATAGTGAAGTAACTGTTCACGGGTAACATATTAAAGTGAAACTCCGTCACGGAAAGTGACTGGCAGATAAAAAAGCAAATAATATAAAAGGAGAACTTAGATTATGAAAACATTTGAGTACACAATTAAAGACGAACTGGGAATCCACGCAAGACCGGCAGGACTTCTTGTAAAAGAAGCAAAAAAATATGAATCTGAATGCACGATTACAAAAGACGGAAAAACAAAGAAACTGACACAGCTTATGATGTTGATGTCTCTTGGTGTAAAACAGGGCGAGACAGTTACTGTAACAGTAGAAGGTGCTGATGAAGATGTTGCGATCGCAGGACTGAAAG
>CAVFJK010000049.1:0-6608 GCA_963622815.1 Ruminococcus bicirculans (ex Wegman et al. 2014) | reverse complement strand
CTGAAAGAGTTCTTCGAAGCAAATTTATAATCCCACGGTAAGATCAGAGTTGTTGCAGGGAGGAAAATAAGAATGCAGTGTTTTCAGGGAAAATCTGTATATAAAGGAATCGCGATGGGACCTATCGTGGTTCTTAAGAAAAATGATTATCAGGTAAAACGTACCCGGATCGAAGATGCAGAGGCAGAAGTGAAGCGTGTGGATGAAGCATTAAAAGCATCCCAGGAACAGCTTCAGAAACTGTATGATAAGGCAGTAAAAGAAGTCGGTGAAGCCAGCGCGGCAATCTTCGAAGTACATCAGATGATGCTGGAGGATGAGGATTATATGGAAGCAATCCAGAATATGATCCGCACCGAACAGGTCAACGCCGAGTATGCTGTAGCAGTTACCGGCGATAATTTTGCAGAGATGTTTGCTTCCATGGATGATGATTACATGAAGGCACGTTCTGCCGACATTAAAGATATTTCCGAGCGTCTTGTACGTAACTTAAGCGGACAGGGCGATGTAGACTTAAGCTCTATCGAGCCGTCTGTGATCGTTGCGGATGACTTAAGTCCGAGTGAAACGGTACAGATGGATAAAGATAAGATCCTGGCATTTGTAACTGTTCATGGATCTACGAATTCTCATACTGCGATCCTTGCGCGTATGATGAATATTCCGGCACTGATCGGAGTGAACATGGATCTGGAAACCCTGCAGACAGGAATGACTGCTGTTGTAGACGGATTCCAGGGAACCGTAACTTTTGAGCCGGATGAAGAGACAAAAGCCCAGACAGAAGCAAAAATGCAGGAAGAAGCTGAGAAGCTGAAACTTCTTCAGGAGCTTAAAGGGAAAGAAAACGTTACTCTGGATGGACGTAAGATCAACATTTATGCGAACATCGGAAGTGTTGGCGATATTGGTTATGTAATGGAAAACGATGCCGGTGGAATCGGACTTTTCAGAAGTGAATTCCTGTATCTTGGAAGAAATGATTTCCCGACAGAGGAAGAGCAGTTCCAGGCATATAAACAGGCTGTCCAGATGATGGCCGGTAAGAAAGTCATCATCCGTACACTGGATATCGGAGCCGATAAACAGGTAGATTATTTCAATCTTGGAAACGAAGACAACCCGGCTATGGGATATCGTGCGATCCGTATCTGCCTGAAACAGCCGGAGATCTTTAAGACACAGCTTCGTGCACTTCTCCGTGCGGCTGTTTATGGAAATCTTTCCATCATGTATCCGATGATAACTTCTACAGAAGAAGTAAAGAAGATCTATGCAATTGTTGCAGAAGTGGAAGAAGAGCTGAAAGCACAGGAAATCCAGTATAAGATTCCGGAGCAGGGAATCATGATCGAGACTCCGGCAGCAGCGATCATCAGCGACAAACTTGCTGAAATGGTAGATTTCTTCAGCATCGGAACAAACGACCTGACCCAGTATACACTGGCAATCGACCGTCAGAATGAAAAACTGGATGAGTTCTATAACCCGCATCATGAGGCAATCCTGCGCATGATTCAGATGGTTGTGGATAATGCACATAAATGCGGTAAATGGGCAGGTATCTGTGGAGAGCTTGGCGCAGATCTGACTCTTACAGAGCAGTTTGTACGTATGGGACTGGATGAGCTTTCTGTAGCACCATCTATGGTCCTGAAACTTCGTAAGATCGTCCGTGAGATGAAAGTGGAAGAATAAATAATAAAGTGGATAAATAATTTCTGTCCGGTATCAGAATGTGGATAAGCATTCTGGTGCAGGGCAGATTTTTTTACAAATATCAAAATGAAAATGGTTTTCATATTGACATGGCATCAGAATGTGCTATAATATGAAAACGGTTTTCAATTTATACCAGGTTCAAAAGATCTAAATCCACATGAGCTTGCTCATAAGTGGATGAAAGATCTTGGGAACCGCCTCGATATGAGCATAAAAGTGGGATGTTAATCCCGCGATATGCGAATGGCGGGTAGGATTGTGAGAGTGCACAGCACGGAACAATCCGTAGGTATTGTGTAAAAAGGGGATTGATTATGGGAACGAAAGCACCTTATCAGACAAAGCAAATGAAACAGATCTTAGCTTATCTTCAAACAATAGAAGGTACGCATGTGACAGTTGCAGATGTCTGTTTATATTTTAAAGAACAGGGAATTAATGTAGGAACAACGACAGTCTACCGTAATCTTGAAAAGATGGTGGAACAGGGACTGGTTGCAAAATATAACGTAGACGGGACGAGCAGTGCCTGTTTTGAATATCTGGGAGCAGAGGAACATTGTCACAAGATGTCCTGTTTCCATTGTAAATGTGAAAAATGTGGAAAACTGATCCATCTTCATTGCGAGGATGTGGTTAAACTGGAGCAGCATCTGATGGACAGTCATGGATTTCGGATGGATCCGTGTCGAACTGTTTTTTATGGAATCTGCGAGGAGTGCAGAAGTCTGGAGGACAGGGAGGCAGAGACTGTACATATCAGGGCGAAATAAGAAAGCAGGTATAAAGATGAAAAAATGGCTCACAGGTTCACTGGCAATTCTGCTGGGAATCTTAAGCATTGGCGTTCCTTTTGCAGGAATGCATACAGCAGAAGCAAAGACAACAGAAAGTACGGATAAGAAACTGAATATTGTGACGACCATTTTTCCGGAATATGACTGGACAAGAGCGATTCTCGGTGATCGTATGGATGATGTGGACCTTACGATGCTTCTTGACAATGGTACAGATCTGCACAGCTTCCAGCCGGCAGTGAAAGATATCATGAAAGTATCAAGCTGCGACCTTCTGATCTATGTAGGCGGCGAGTCTGACCAGTGGATCGAGGATGCACTGGAATCGGCTAAGAATAAAGATATGAAGACAATTAATCTGATGGAGGTCCTTAAAGATTCTGTTAAGGAAGAAGAGACCGTTGAGGGGATGCAGGGCAGTGAACATGAGCATGACCATGAGGACGAAGACGAGAAAGAATATGACGAACATGTCTGGACATCCATGCGAAATGCATCTGTGATCTGTGATGCGATTGCGGATACTCTGGAAGAGATGGATACGGAGAATAAAGAAGTTTATCAGTCTAATGCTGAAAGCTATAAAGAAAAACTTTCTGCACTGGATACGGAGTATCAGAATATGGTGAGCAGTGCGAAACAGAATACACTTCTCTTTGCGGATCGTTTTGCATTTCGATATCTGGTAGATGATTATGGATTAAACTATTATGCAGCCTTTTCCGGATGTTCCGCAGAATCCGAAGCGAGCTTCAAGACCGTGACATTTCTTGCAGGAAAGCTGGACGAGCTGGGGCTGAAAACAGTCCTGACCATTGAGAAATCCGATGACAGGATTGCACAGACTGTAATCGACAATACGAAGACAAAAGATCAGAAGATTCTGGAACTGAACTCCATGCAGTCAATCACATCCGATGAGATTAAAGACGGAGTGACGTATCTTTCTGTGATGGAAGACAATCTGAATGTATTAAAAGAAGCACTGAATTAAGAAAAGAGGACAACCATGGCACAGCTTACATGTAAAAATCTTACATTGGGATATGACAACCGGGCGATTCAGGAAGACCTGAATTTCTCCATCGATGCAGGTGACTATCTCTGCATCGTAGGGGAAAACGGCTCCGGTAAATCTACTTTAATGAAAACACTTCTTCACCTGCAGTCGCCGATCAGCGGAAGCATTGAGCTTGGTGACGGTCTGAAGAAAAATGAGATCGGTTATCTGCCACAGCAGACCCTGGTGCAGAGAGATTTTCCGGCATCGGTGCGTGAAATCGTGCTGTCTGGATGCCAGAGCAGATGTGGATGGAGACCTTTCTATAATAAGGAAGAAAAAAAGGTTGCACAGAAAGCCATGGAGAAAATGATGATCCAGGATCTGGCGGATCATTGTTACAGAGAACTTTCCGGCGGACAGCAGCAGCGAGTTCTTCTTGCAAGAGCACTCTGTGCGGCACAGAAGATCCTTCTTCTCGATGAGCCGGTTTCCGGCCTTGATCCGCGTGTGACAGCGGAAATGTACCAGCTTATTAAGGATTTGAATAAAAAAGACGGAATTACGATCATTATGATCTCACATGATATTGCGGCGGCGGTAAAATATGCAACGCATATTCTGCATATCGGAGAACATTGTTTCTTTGGTACAAAGAAGCAGTATCTTGAAAGCAGTCTGGGTAAGGCGTTTACCGGACAGGAAGGAGAGGACGAGTAAGATGTTTGAGACACTTCATATGTATTTTCAGTATCCGTTTGTGCGCTATGCCCTGATCGTCGGGGTACTGATCGCGTTATGTTCCTCTCTTCTGGGAGTTACCCTTGTATTGAAACGCTTTTCTTTTATTAGTGACGGGCTTTCCCATGTGGCATTTGGTGCGATGGCGATTGCATCTGTGCTGAATATCACGAATAATATGCTTTTTATTCTTCCTGTAACGGTGATATGTGCGATTCTGCTCCTTCGCACAGGGCAGAACACCAGGATCAAAGGAGATGCGGCAATCGCCATGATCTCTGTAGGAGCGTTGGCAATCGGTTATCTTCTGATGAACCTGTTTTCAACAAGCCCGAATATTTCAGGGGATGTCTGCAGTACGTTGTTTGGTTCCACATCGATTTTGACACTGACAGAGGCTGAGGTATGGCTGTGTGCAATCCTTTCCATTGTAGTTGTGGCAATTTTTATCTTATTCTATAATAAGATCTTTGCGGTGACATTTGATGAAACCTTTGCGAGAGCGACCGGTACGAGAGCAAATGCCTATAATCTGCTGATCGCAGTTGTGATCGCCGTGATCATTGTGCTTGCGATGAATCTGGTTGGTTCATTGCTGATCTCGGCACTTGTGATTTTCCCGGCATTATCGGCAATGAGACTGTTTAAATCCTTCCGTTCCGTAACGATCAGTGCGGCAGTGATGTCGGTCCTCAGTGCAACAGCCGGTATCCTGATTTCTATTCTGGCAGGAACACCGGTCGGATCTACGATTGTGGCAGTTGATATTGCAGTATTTCTGGTTTCCTATGGAATTGGAAGAATTATGGGAAGATAAGAAAAGAATTCACAGGAATTCCGAATAAAAACAGGTGTGAAGAAATCCTTAACAACCCGGAGCCGATCCCTGATGGGGAACTGGTTGCGATGTGTGTATTTGACTTTAACAATCTGAGAACGATCAACAATAACCTGGGGCATGACGGCGGCGATGAGTTTATTGCTGTCCTTAAGGGGATAGACCATAATGAATTGTTCCGCTTTGCGGACAAAAACATGTACATTGATAAGAACCGTGCAAAGATGGAAGAAGCAGCTGCGAAACAGAAAATGAATATTCAGATTCTTGAGAATATCAATGCACAGGGACATGAAGTTTCCGGAGAAATTGTAGAACTTGGAGCTAATGTAACAGGATTCCATAAAGGACAGAAGATCACCATTGAACCACAGGTATATTGTGGACACTGCTATCCATGCCGCCACGGAAAATATAATCTCTGCGAGGAACTGAAGGTTATGGGATTCCAGACAACCGGAACGGCATCCGAATATTTCGCAGTAGATGCATCCAAGGTAACATCACTTCCAGAGGAAATGTCCTATGAAGAAGGTGCAATGATCGAGCCACTGGCAGTTGCAGTTCACGGAGTAAAACAGATGGGCGATGTGAAAGGCATGAATATAGCAGTCCTTGGAGCAGGTCCGATCGGAAACCTGGTGGCACAGGCTGCCAAAGGAATGGGAGCTGCCAAAGTCATGATCACAGATGTCAGTGACCTTCGTCTCAAAAAAGCGGAAGAATGTGGAATTGATGTCTGCGTCAATACAAAGAACAAAGACTTTGGAGAAGCAATGGCAGAAGCTTTTGGACCGGACAAAGCAGATGTAATCTATGACTGCGCAGGAAACAATATCACAATGGGACAGGCGATCAAATATGCAAGAAAAGGCAGTGTGATCGTACTGGTTGCAGTTTTTGCAGGAATGGCAGAAATCGATCTGGCCGTGGCAAATGACCATGAACTGGATATTAAGAGCACCATGATGTATCGTCATGATGACTATATAGATGGTATTAATCTTGTAAATGAAGGCAAAGTTCATTTAAGACCTCTGATCTCCAAAACATTTGCATTCAAGGATTATCTGGAAGCATATCACTACATTGATGACAACCGTGAAACAACAATGAAAGTTATTATCAACGTACAGGAAAAATAAAGTGAAGGAAGCAGGAGAAGCCATGGGAAAAGAATTCAAAGATGGAAAAGTGCCGCTGATCAGTAAACTCGGAAGTCACAGTACCAAAAATGGATATCTGTTTGTGGCGATCATTTATGGATGTATTTTTGCGGCATGTCATTTCTTCTGCTTTGCAAAGACAAAGGAAACTGTAACAACACCGGAGAAAGAAAAAATTTCCATTAAAGTTCAGCTAAAAGCAGTTATGCAGAACCGGCCTTACATACTTGCACTGATTGGACAGGTACTTTTTGGATTTATTCTTTATGGAAGAACTGCATCCGTTTTTGCACTGCTTACCGGTATTTCCATGCTGAGTCTGTATTTCTTCAATGTAAAAG
>CAVFJK010000048.1:0-2988 GCA_963622815.1 Ruminococcus bicirculans (ex Wegman et al. 2014) | reverse complement strand
CTTCCAGGTCGTTGGATTTTGAAAGGATCGTATTTGCTTCTCGGTTCATTTCCTGTGCCATAAAATCCATTTTACGTCCGACTCCCTCTGTTTCCTGAAGGATCTTCTGCATGCCATGGATATGGCTGTGAAGTCTTACCGTTTCTTCATCGTTACAGATCTTATCTGAAAACAGAACAACTTCTGCCGCAATACGATTATCATCGATCTGAGAATCCTCGAGTAGCTCATGTACTTTCTGTTCCAGTTTTTCGCGATATGCGGCTACTACCTGAGGAGAGCGCTCTTCAACCAGAGTTACTTTCTGATCAAGACCTTCGAGTTTTGAAAGAAGATCTTCTTTCAGATGCTGTCCCTCTCTGGTACGTGCTTCTACGAATTTTTCACATGCCTCTTTTAAAGGTTCAGAAAGAAGTTCCCACAACTGTTCTTCATCAACAGACTGCTCTTCCATGCTCAGTACTTCCGGATATCTGGATAATGTTGTCACACGAATATCGTTCTCAAGATGAAAGTCTTCTGCCATCTGATTCAGATAATGAAGATATTCTGCAGCCAGTTCCCGGTTATATTTTAAGGTGTAATCACTGGAAGTATAATCTTCGTAAGTGATAAATACATCAACTTTACCACGCTGCATATACTGTTTCAGGAGATTACGAACCTGACCTTCCAGCATATTGAAACGTCGTGGCATTTTGATATTCAGATCAAGATATCTGTGATTGACTGATTTCAGTTCAACAGTGATCTTGCACTGACTGGTTACTTTTTCTGCGTGGCCAAAGCCTGTCATACTTTTTATCATAAGCTCTCTCACTTTGCAAGTCTCTTTTTTTACATACAGATTTATTATAGAGCATTATAAAAATCTAGTCAATTTGTTTTTTTATAAATATCATAACTGAGATTGCCGGGAAAATATTTTTAAACGGTCAGAGACGTGCCGTTGACATTTCTGCATCTGTCGCGTTACAATGGTTCCGGATGAAATACGAGGGGGAGGAAATCATATATAATATGAAAGAAAAAATCAAACATTTCTCATTGCTGACCGGCAGTACGCTGATCATGGCAGTGGGTACATATTTTTTTAAATTTACAAATAATTTTACATTTGGAGGAATCACGGGTCTTGCGGTTCTTGTTGCGGATAAGACATCTATCTCGGCCAGTGACTTTTCCTTTATTGTAAATATGTTGTTACTTGTTCTTGGTTTTATTGTACTTGGAAAGAAGTTTGCAGCAAAAACTGCCTACTGCAGTATTCTTCTGTCAGTAGCTCTTTCTACGCTTGAGAGAGTCTGTCCGATGGACCACCCGCTGACCGATCAGACAATGCTGGAGCTCTGTTTTGCCATTGCTCTTCCGGCACTTGGATCTGCAATCTTATTTAATATCGGATCATCAAGTGGTGGAACAGATATCATTGCAATGATCCTTAAAAAATACAGCAGCTTTGATATTGGTAAGGCACTTCTGGTAACGGATATCCTGATCACGGTTGCCGGCTGTTTTGTATTTGATATTAAGACAGGTCTGTACTCATTCCTCGGACTGACGATCAGATCTTTTATGATCGATAACTTTATCGAGAGTTTCAATCTTTCAAAATACTTTAATGTCGTCTGTGATGAACCGGAACCAATCTGTGACTTCCTGGTTCATGAACTAAACCGAAGTGCAACGATCGTGCATGCACAGGGTGCTTTTTCAGGTAAGGACAAGTATATTGTATTTACGGTTCTTAACCGTCCACAGGCGGTTAGACTTCGTAATTATATTAAAGAAAATCAACCGGGTGCATTTATGCTGATCTCAAATACAAGTGAAATTATCGGAAAGGGATTTCATAGCGTCTGATCATTTGATTTAAAGAAAGTTAAAGGAGAAAATAAATGGCATTTGATGGTATTACCATTGCTGCAATGGTGCAGGAATTGCATAAAAATCTTGACAATGGGCGATTTAATAAAATCGCACAGCCGGAGTCAGATGCATTGATGATCACAGGAAAAGGGGCAAATGGGCAGTGCCGCCTGTTTATATCCGCAAGCCCTTCTCTTCCACTGATCTACTTTACCGGAAAGAATAAACCAAGCCCACTGACAGCTCCTAACTTCTGCATGCTTCTTCGTAAGCATCTTGGCAGTGCAAGAATCGGAAGTATTTCACAGCCGGGTTTGGAGCGCGTTGTTGAGTTTGAACTGGAGCATCTGAATGAGCTTGGTGACCCGTGTAAAAAATATCTTATTGTGGAATTGATGGGAAAATACAGTAATATCATTTTCTGTGACGAAAATCGTATGATTCTGGACAGCATCAAACATGTATCTTCTCATATGAGTTCTGTTCGTGAGGTCCTTCCGGGAAGAGATTATTTTTTGCCACAGACGCAGGAAAAATATGATCCCCTGACGATCACGGAAGAAGATTTCAGAGCAATCGTATGTAAAAAGCCATGTAACATCGCAAAAGCAATTTACACAACACTGACAGGCATCAGTCCTCTGATTGCTGAAGAAATCTGTTATCGCGCTTCTATCGATGGAAGTGATGCGGCACAGTCATTAGATGAAAACGCTTCTGTACATCTGTATCATACGTTTAAGCGTCTGATCGAACAGGTACAGGAAGGGGACTTTACTCCAAATATTATCTATCGTGATGAGGAACCTGTTGAATATGCAGTTCTTCCACTCTCACAGTATGGTTCGGAATATCACAGCGTAACATTTGAATCCGTATCAGAAATGCTGGAAACATACTATGCATCGAAAGAAATCCTGACCAGGATTCGCCAGAAATCCGCGGATCTTCGAAGAATCGTGCAGACAGCTCTTGAGAGAAACCGTAAGAAGCTCTCTCTTCAGCAGAAACAGATGAAAGATACTGCAAAGAAGGATAAATATAAAGTATACGGGGAACTGATCAATACGTACGGATATGGTCTGGAAGAAGGATGTAAATCTTTTAAGGCACTGAATT
>CAVFJK010000047.1:37943-44976 GCA_963622815.1 Ruminococcus bicirculans (ex Wegman et al. 2014) | reverse complement strand
ACATATGGTACTATTCATTCAAAGCATATTTTTCTTTTAGTTCAAGACATTTATGTCGTCTATTTTTCTTAGTTCACTTCAGAAATCCATGCTTTTACTTCAATTAACCAAACAAAAGCAGGAGTTTTGAGTGTAATGACCGATAATATTTACGTTCTTCATCTCCTGCGACATCAGGAGGTGCGGCCTATGGCAAAAAACAAAAAGAATCGTAAATCTATTACAGGAAAAAAACAGACTACAAAAAGAACACAGTCAGCGAGTAATTCGCCAACAGCAAACAGAACATACAAAGATACGGTTTTCCGAATGCTCTTTTCGGACAGGGAAAATTTGTTATCACTGTATAATGCGATCAATGGAACAACTTACGAAGATCCAAGTGCATTAGATATCGTAACACTGGAGAATGCAATCTATATGGGTATGAAGAATGATCTTGCATTTATCATCGATACAAATCTTTTTCTGTATGAACATCAATCAACCTATAATCCTAACATGCCGTTGAGAGATCTGTTCTACATATCCAGCGAATATCAGAAACTGGTAGACCAAACCTCTCTCTATTCATCGACTTTACAGCGGATTCCGGCACCATATTTTATAGTCTTTTATAATGGAAACCAAAAGACCGAAGACCGCTGGGAGAATGCATTATCCGAGGCATATGAACATCTGACCGGCGAGCCCAGACTGGAATTAAAAGTAGTCACCCTGAATATCAATGAGGGGCATAATAAAGAACTGATGGAACAATGTCAGACCCTAAGAGAATATGCGAAGTATGTAGCAAAAGTACGCAGATACACAAAAGATATGGAACTGGATGCAGCTGTAAAATGCGCAGTAGACGAGTGCATCCGAGAAGGTATCCTGGCGGATTTCCTGCGAAAGAACCGAGCGGAGGTTATCGCAATGAGTATATTTGAATATGACAAGGAAGAGGAAGAAAAGAAACTTCGGAGGGCTGAGTTTAAAGCCGGTTACGAGAACGGTTTTGATGCTGGTGAATTAAGCAACATGAAAAAAATCATTCAACTGATGTTAAAGACTGGTGAGCCAGTAAATAAAATCGCTCAGTACACTGGCTGTACGGTAGAAGAAGTCAAAAATATAATTAAAGATTTTCAGTAAAGATAGTACGCGGGAAAGAGGCGGTTATTAGCCGCCTCTTCTCCGTTTCCCCTACAGCCAAAACATCAAAAGTGCAGTACTTTCCGGCATATGTGCTTTCCCTGCACTGCAGGTGACAGTAATCATAATCATGCCTTTGATGTTTCCGTGGCTGCTTTTTATAAAACGGCATGCGCTTAAAGGAATGCGGACTTTGTCTGTGCGAAGATCCACCTCGTAGAGCTGTCCCTGCTTTTCATATTTCAGCGAAGAAAGCCATCCTGTCATGTCCTTTCCGTCAATCCGTGAAATTCCATGCACCGGACGAATCGTAAGTTCAATCCAGCTTCCTCGATTATTGTGCCGAATCATCGCAAGATGCTCAAACCCTCGATGTGCCATAGACAGGCGCGGTCTTGTGTTCCGGTGAACCTGCAGAAGTGCGATTTCCACTTCATAATTTCCTTTTTCCAGAACTTTTTCCAAAAACCAGGCAGTCGACTCTTCGGCCTGTATATTTGTTGTATCCTTTTTTACTTTAATATCACTTCTGGTGATCGACATCAAAAGCTCATAGTCAACATTTTCCACAAGCTGCCTGAGCTTTTCCGGCATTTCTTCCTCACTCGTATCAAGCCGCGTTAAATATGCGCGGGTATCGTGAAGAATCCTTTTGTACATTTTCAGCGCACGGATACCCGTTTCCGTAAATTCATACTGTTCAGTCAAATATCCGTAACTCACACATTCTTTAAAAAAACGGCTGACCGGACCATGGCTCACGCCACAAATATCTGCAACCTGGCCAACGCAGCCACGTTTTTTCTCTGTTTTTTCCAGCGTGGTCAGATATGTAATCTGAAGAAGAGATGGATGAAGTAATTCCTGCATTTTAAAATCCCCTTATATACTTTCCAGTCTATGTCATTAAAAATATTTCGCACAAGTCAAAATGCATTCCAAGTCACCTTCGGTGATGGAATTTTACCAGATATGTACATCCAGTTCCCGGGTAGCCCAGTCCAGTGGATGTTCGCCATCGCGCACAAAAGCAACGAGTGCAGTTCCCTCTATGATCGGGTCCTGTCTCTGCAATGTAAATTCAAAAATGTCGGATGGCAAAACGGGCCTGCCATCGTGTTCTTCCGCACAAATCCACTCCTTTTGTTCCTGATACCACAAATGCCCAGGATCATTACCGGTCGATTCCAGCTCAAACCAGCTCTTGTTCTCTTCTACACAAAGGCGGATATTTTCAGAAAAACAACTGTATTCCCGCGCAAATTGACGCGGATAAGTTTTTTCCAGATAATAGATTCCCATCAGGAAAGAATATTCTCCGGGAGCGTAACGATAACTGAGGTCTGTATAACGGAGCACTCTCTCAAAAGTCTCTCCGTAGTTTACAAAGTTGCAAACCTGACGGACCGTTTCTTCACTGACAATGTGCTCAATTCGGCAGGCATCTTCCCGCGCAGTCTCACTTTCCACGCCAACAAACTGCAAAAACTGCATAAATGTCTCATGACGATAACTACACTCTGCGCCGGTGATACGTCCAAGTTCCGTAAGATAGATCTGGTTTCCCTCCGGAGAAAGATTCACATAACCATGACGCTTCATCTGGCGGATATAATAAGTAAGCTCCTTTTCCGGAATATTCAATTGTTCACTGATATTCTGTATCGTCAGCAGATTCTTTCTCTGTGAAATACGACAAAGTTCTTCAAGAAGATCTTCTTCTATCTCCCTTCGCGAAGACGGCATGTTAAGACCGATCCTCGTTGGCTGCGTAGTTTTCTGCATGTGCATGGCCTCCTTGCAGTAAGTACTATATGCATAACCTTTATTAGATAAAACTAACTGTATTTATTATAAATACAGAGGAAGAAATTTGTCAAGACTACAAGGGTACTTAACACCAGTCCCTTCACGGTTTTCCATTCCTTCCAAGGAATAAAAAAGGGAATTGCAAAGTCCCTTTCAGTCCTCGCAATCCCCAATTGCATTCCCAGCTTCTCAAGCCGTATATTCTCTCTTCTTAAGAGAAATATTTCTCTTTGATAATTTCAACCGGCATCTCTTCCCCAGTCCAAAGTTTAAAGGACGCAGCTCCCTGATACAGCAGCATGTACATTCCATTACCGGTCTTGCATCCGGCTTCTTTTGCTTCACGAAGCAAACGTGTCTCCTGCGGATTATAGATTACATCAAATACAAACAGATCTTTATGGAACATGCTTGTATCTGTGATGATTGTTCTGTCTACATTCGGAGCCATTCCCACGGAAGTTCCGTTTACAAGAATTGCGCTCTCAGCGATAGATGCACGAAGTACTTCCGGATCAGAGAAATCATGCAGTGTTACCTTGCACTCTGTGCGCTCATTCAGTTTTGCAACAATCTCTTCTGCTCTTCCGAAGAAGTTATCTCTTACATTAAATACGTTGATCTCAGCAACGCCATCCAGTGCAGCCTGTACAAGAATTGCAGTTGCAGCTCCGCCGGCACCGAGAAGAGTCATTTTCTTTCCTATGATGTCAACGCCATCTTCTTTAACGGCTCTCATAAATCCAACACCATCTGTTGTGTAAGCAGTCAGCACGCCGTCTTCATTAACGATCGTATTACATGCTCCGGAGATTTCGGATGCAGGGGATACTTTATCAGCCAGTTTACACATAATGTTTTTACCCGGCATAGTGATGTTCCATCCTCTTGCTCCCATTGTGCGAAGTCCCTGTACTGCTTCCGGCATCTTATCTTCCGGTACATCAAATGCAAGGTATGTATAATCCAGTCCCAGCTGATTGCATGCTTCGTTGTGCATTTCAGGAGAAACGCTGTGTGCGACCGGGCTTCCAAGTAAACATAATAATCCGGTGTGTCCTGTGATATGTTTTGACATAATCCATTTTCCTTTCCGCGTATCAAAATTTCGCGATTTCACTCTCGCCTGTACATGTCATTCATTATACACGATTTAAAGTGATAAAGCAAAGACTATTTTCAGTTTTCCACCATAAATAAACAAGAAGCCCTCAGAGTCGCAGCTCTGGGGGCTTCCAATTTTTCCTTAGATTCCAAGTTTCTCTTTCATGTAATCTACCGGTGTATCTTTTCCGGTATACAGTTTAATGGCGATGAGTGCCTGGAACAGCATCATGCTCATACCATTGTAAACTTTTTCGCATCCTGCTTCTTTAGCCTGTTTCATCATAACAGTTTCGCGTGGTGCGTAAACGGTATCAGTTACGATCAGGTCTTTCTTGAAGAAAGAAATATCCGGGATGTTGGAAAGGTCTTCCAACGGGTGCATTCCTACACCTGTTGCATCACAGAACAGGTCTGCTGCATGCATTTTTTCTTTAAGGAGATCTTTGTCTGCAAGATCGTTCATAGTAGCTTTGCAGTTTGTGTTCTTGTTGATCAGGTCAACGATCTCTTCTCCACGGCTGTAGAATTTATCTTTGATGTTGAAGATTTCCAGCTCAGCGATTCCGTCAAGAGCTCCACGTACTGCGATTGCTGTAGAAGCTCCGCCGGTTCCGATCAGAACCATTTTCATTCCTTTGAAATCAATGCCTTCTTCTTTAAGTCCCTGCCAGTATCCCATACCGTCAGTGTTGTATCCTTTAAGTTTTCCTGTAACCTGTCCGTTTTCGTCACGCATGTTTACAACTGTGTTGATGGCACCGCATAATTTAGCAGCTTCATCAACTTCGTCCAGATATTTATGAACAACAGTTTTGTTCGGCATGGAAATGTTGGATCCAAGCATTTTAAGAGCACGGATACTCTGAACAGCGTCTTTCAGGGAATCGTTGTCTACTTCAAATGCAAGCTGGATAACGTCATCACCGTTTTTGTCGTATGCAAGGTTGTGAGTTGTCGGAGACTGTGTGTGACGGATCGGGTAAGCCATTAATCCTACTAATTCTGTATGTCCTGTTACGTTTGGCATGATTTTTTCCTCTTTTCTTTTTTATATGATATGTGGTTATTCAAGTGGCTCTAAATGTAAATATCCCTGAGACTCCAGTACGTTCAGCACTGCACGTCCTTCCATGGTACCTTCCATGATACGGCGGGCACGAACGGAATCACCGATGGTGTATACATAAGTATCTGTATCCTTGAACGCCTCTTCCAGTTCCGGAAGCACCGGGTTATTGGAACGCATTCCAAGACAGTTGAATCCAAGGTCGAATTCCAGATCTTTGACCTGTCCGTCCGGAAGCTTCACTGTGAATGCATTTTCTTTTACTTCCTGAAGTGCTGTGTTTACATATTCCTTAACACCATATTTGTCGTGAGTCTCACGCATGGAACATTTGGTGATCGGGTCTGCAAGCATACCGATCTGAGGAAGCATATCGATGATCGTACATTCTGCTCCGAGCGGTGCAAAATACTCGATAACGTCAAGTCCAACGGATCCACCGCCGACTACAACGACCTTCTTGCCCTTGCATGCTTCTTCCGGATATTTTCCGGCATTCAGATTGTTGATCATTCCAAAAATTGTAGCTACATTTCCGGCCTCAATGTTTTCTTTAAGACCTTTGATCGGCGGTACAAGCGGTACAGAACCGGTTGCATTTACAACGATGTCAGGCTTGAACTGTTTTACTTTCTCAACAGTTGCTTCTGTATTCAGGAAAACATAAAGATTTTTCAGTCTGGCAGCACGTGCTTCCAGGTATTTCGGAAAATCTTTCATACGGGTCTTGCTCGGAAGATCTGAAATAAATGTGGAGAGACCTCCAAGGTGATCCTTTTTCTCCAGAACGAATACGTTACAGCCTACTTCTGCTGCTGTACATGCAGCTTCCAGTCCTGCTGTACCACCACCTACAACTACAACATTGCAGTTTTTGTTGACTTTGAGTGCTTTATAGATATCACCTTCCGGTACAGCCGGGTTGACTGTACAACGGATCGGGCGGTTTACACCGATACGGTTTCCGGCACATCCAACGTTACATGAGATACATTTACGAAGGATATCTTCTTCGCCGTTCTCAACTTTCTTAACCCAGTTTGGCTCTGCAATAAGACCACGTCCCATTCCGACGATGTCTACATCACCGCTCTCGAGAACTTTCTCGACAACCTTCGGGTCACGGTAGTTACCTGCATTGATGACCGGTTTCTTAAATTTATCTTTTACGGCTCTTGCCATGTAAGATCTCCATCCATCCGGAAGGTAGTTGGAGTCGATCTGATACTGAAGAGATGGGTTCAGACCACAGGAAACATCGTACATATCTACGAATTCATCAAGATACTCCAGATATTCGAGTGTATCTTCCAGAGTGTTTCCACCCGGTACTCTCTCTTCTGCAGAGATACGAACGATGATCGGGAACCAAGGTCCTACATTCTTACGAACTTCTTCGAGTACCATACGTGGGAAACGAAGACGGTTCTCTACGGAACCTCCGAACTCGTCTGTTCTCTTATTATAGTAAGGGGAGATGAACTGGCTCATCAGATAAGAATGTCCGCAGTGGATCTCGATCGCATCGAATCCGATTGCCTGGACACGCTTTGCAGCCTCTCCATATTTTTTAACAGTTGTAAGGATTTCTTCTTTTGTCATCGGGCGCGGAACTTCTCCGCCGGCCTTTGTCGGGATGTTTGAAGAAGATACGGTTTCCATTCCGGTTCTTGCAGAAGATGCAGAAGCTCCGGCATGATTTACCTGAATTGCTACTGTAGCACCGCTCTTATGAAGGTTTTCTACCAGCTGATAGTAACGCGGCATAAAGCTGTCATGGTCGATACGGATCTGGCTTGTACCATTTGATCCTGCCGGATACTCAACATTGGCATTTTCCAGAATAATAAGACCTGTACCGCCTTTTGCACGGAGTGAGTAATAATTCATATGACGGTTACTCATCTCACCGCT
>CAVFJK010000047.1:24077-37933 GCA_963622815.1 Ruminococcus bicirculans (ex Wegman et al. 2014) | reverse complement strand
TTGTCTCACCGTAGTTTGTTCCCATCGGGGTCATTGCGATACGGTTTTTAATAGTAGTTCTTTTAATTGTTATCGGTTCAAAAATCTTTGGGTAATCACTCTTCATGAAATTATCTCCTATTCATTCATAATCTGACATTCACCTGAGTGGCACTCCATTGTTTGTGACATAAATATCATAACTCTTTGTATTAAAAATTAACAATATCTTTCAGATAAATTTTTGATACGTTTTCGGTATCGTTTGCATTTTCTGCCTGCTGTCCTTTCATATAATTAATGAAGCGTTCCACCGCCGGCAGACGATAGCGGTCTTTCATCCAGAACATAAAAATCTGACGGTATATATTCAGTCCTTTCAGTTTATGGATATTGATTCCTTCTGCACTCTCAAGAATATCCGTCCGCGGCATCAGTGCAATACCGAAATTTTCCCTTACCAGTGACACGATCGAATACTCATCCGGACATTCCATGATCATGTTGGGACTGATCTGATACTTCTTATATAAATGTTTCGCATATGTTCCCATCCATGACTCTTTCTCATATCCGATCACAGGATAACGGTTCAATGCTGTAAGCGGTACATCTGTTTTTCCCGAAAGCGGATGTTCTTTCGGTGTGATGATCACCAGTTCCTGTGCATTCAGTGGAAAAAACTCCATATCCTCTTTCTCGAGATAACCGCCGAAACCTATGTCAAGCTCGCCTGTTCTGACCTTTTGTGCGATCGCCGGTGTATGATTCTGCCAGAAGCTGAAGACGACATTTTTATTTTCTTCTTTATCAAGAAATTCTCTTACCTTATGAGGAATATACCTGCCTGCAAGCGGGAAAATATAGCCGATATCGATCTTTCCTCCATCTGAAGAAAGCTCCTGCATTTTGCTTACTGCCACGTCACAGTCTGCCGAGATCTGATCTGCGTGCTCCAGAAAAAGCTTTCCGGCCTTTGTCAGCGTTACGCCTCTGCCTTTCTTTTCAAACAGTGAGACTCCCAGCTCACTTTCCAGTGACGCCATAGAACGACTCAGAGAAGGCTGCGAAATATATAATTCTTCCGCTGCCTGGTGATAATTCTCCAGCCTTGCCACCTTTTGAAAATAAAGAATCTGATTTATTGTCATATTAATCCTCCTGTATAAAGTTCCCCCGCCTTTATATAACATTCTCAATCTTAAAAATTTGCATTCATTATATCACATTAATGCATTCAATGCATTAGTTTTTCCCCTTAAAAGCATTAGACTACACGCTTTGTACCTGTTACAATACAATCATACGTTATTTTTTTAACACAATGCAACACGGCATTTCTGTTGTTTGTGACAAAACAAAAGAATACCAGCGTAACTGTCTGCCCCAAACATGACAGTTACAAAACACATCTATTTTTATTTTTAAGGAGAAGAAAAGGAGACAAAAACTATGAACAAGAAATATCTGCCAAGTGCATTAATTCTGTACTTGAACTATTTCATCCACGGCGTTGGATGTTCTATCTTAGGACAGGCAGTTATTAAGGAAGCCCTTGCAAGCTCGTGGGGGGTTGAGGCAATGGCTATCACTGCAATCTCAGCAGCATTAGGACTTGGTCGTCTGATCGCGCTCCCATTTGCCGGACCTCTTTCAGACAAATTAGGACGTCGTATTTCCACAGCAATTGGAAGTGCTTCTTATGCGATCTACCTGATCGGTCTTGCACTTGCATTTAATGCCGGAACAAACGGCGGTTATACGATCGCTTATGTATGTGCGATCATCGGTGGTATCGCAAACTCATTCCTTGATACAGGTATCTACCCGGCAGTTTCCGAGATCATCTACAAAGCTCCTGGCGTTGCTACCATGGGAATCAAATTCTTCATCGCAATCGCTCAGATGCTGCTTCCATTCGTGCTTGGTGCAGCCGTAGCCACTACTGCTACAGGACTTACTTCCTACAACCGTTTATTCTATGGATGTGGAATTATCTACATTGTACTTTTTGTACTGGTATTCCTGTTCCCGCTTCCGGATGCTGACCAGAAAGCAGCCGGCAAAAAAGAAGGCCTTATCGACAGCCTGAAACACACTCATTTCTCTTTTGAATCCATCGCTATGATCCTGATCGGATTCACATGTACAGGTACTTTCCAGTTATGGCTGAACTGTGCACAGAACTTTGCCAAAGAAAACGTTGGCTGGGCTGATCCTTCCATTATGCAGACATACTACTCTGCCGGAACAATGCTCGCCCTCGTAGTAACAGCACTCCTTACAAGAAAGATCAAAGATGTTCGTTTCATCATCATCTACCCGGTTATCTGTCTTGCAACTCTGATCGTTGTTCTTACAGGACAGAGCCAGACACTGATGATCGCAGGTGCATTCATCATCGGATGGGCAGGTGCAGGCGGACTTCTCCAGATTGCAACTTCCGTATGCAACATGCTGTTCCCTAAGATCAAAGGAACCGTTACAGCACTTGTTATGATCGCATCTTCACTGTGTAACTACACGATCCTGACAGCAGCATCCAAAATGCAGCCTTCTCAGGTTATGGTCATGAACATTGTACTTACAGCAGTTGGTGTTGCACTTGGTCTTTTTGTAAACATCCGCTACACAAAAATGGTTGAACTTGCAGCCGAAGAAAACTAAAAAGATAATAACCTATTATAAAAAGAAAGGATACGCATCATGAACACAATTAAAATCCGTGACATCGAAATCGGTGCCGGCGCACCTAAGATCATTGTCCCTATCGTCGGCGTTACAAAAAATGACATCATTGAAGAGGCCAAAACTTTTGACTCAATCTCGCTCGACGTTGTAGAATGGCGTGTAGACTGGTTTGAAAATGCATTTGATTTCGCAAAAGTTGAAGAAGTTCTCCAAGAGCTTCGTGAAGTTCTTGGAAACACTCCGATTCTTATGACATTCCGTACTTCCAAAGAAGGCGGAGAAAAAGCCATTGAACCGGAAGCATACGCAGAACTGAACATCAAAGCCGCACAGACCGGATATGTTGATCTTATTGACGTTGAAATCTTTACCGGTGATGAAATCGTGAAAAA
Organism: Ruminococcus bicirculans (ex Wegman et al. 2014); assembly: GCA_963622815.1. Classification (GTDB taxonomy): domain Bacteria; phylum Bacillota; class Clostridia; order Lachnospirales; family Lachnospiraceae; genus Blautia_A. Next base: position 34,871 of record CAVFJK010000047.1, on the reverse strand, counting down.
GATTATCAACGGTGCACACGCAGCCGGAGTCAGGGTTGTTGCTTCAAACCATGACTTCAACGGAACTCCTGCCAAAGCAGACATTATCTACCGTCTCCGCAAAATGCAGGACATGAATGCTGATATCCCTAAAATTGCAGTTATGCCTAAGAACAAAAAGGACGTTCTTACCCTTCTGGCTGCAACAGAAGAAATGGCAACAGACTATGCCGACAGACCGATCATTACGATGTCCATGGCCGGCACAGGCGTGATCAGCCGTATCTGCGGTGAAGTATTCGGATCTTCCATGACATTCGGTGCCGCAAAGAAAGCATCCGCACCGGGACAGATGGGAGTAAATGATCTGAATACAGTCCTCGGACTTCTTCATAATGCAATGTAATGATACCAGGTTCTCAGGATCTTTTGTCCATGTGAGCCTGCTCACAAACGGATGAGAGATCTTGCGAGACACAGGTATCGTACAGTTTAATATTTACTTCTTGAATTCATCGGTATTTTTATTATAAAATAGAGATACCGATGTTTTTTGTTTAACCATCGTTAATTTTTCCACAAAGGAGGTCCTACATGAAAAAAATACTTCACTGGCTGGACGAAAACCTCGAAGAATTTATCCTGGTCATCTTCCTGATCGCCATGACCCTGATCATGGGAATTCAGGTATTCTGCCGTTACGTTCTTGGAATGTCTCTGTCCTGGTCTGAGGAACTTACCAGATATCTTTTCATCTGGTGCGGATTCTTAAGTGTAAGCTACTGCAGCAAAAAATGTCTTTCTATCAAGATCGAGCAGTTTGTCGCTATTTTCCCACGACGCGGAAAAGCACTCTTTAAAGTAGTCAACCACACTTTTGAGCTGATCTTTTTTATTTACATGATTCCGTTTGCATACTCTTATATGATGTCTTCTGTTCACAGTGGACAGCTTTCACCTGCATGCGGCATCCCTATGTACTATATTCAGGCAGCTCCTCTGTTTTCTTTTGTACTGGTTGCATTTCGCGTCCTGCAGCGCTGGATCATCGAGTTCCGTGTTGCTCGCGGTGAAAATGTATTTGACCCGGCTCATCCGGAACGCAATACCCCTGAATCCTTTATCCAGGCAAATGCAGAATCTCCTGCTGAACAGGCCATCGACGCAGGAATCGATAATCGTATCAACACAATCAAAAATTCAAATGAGGAGGAACACTAAATGCCAGTCGTAGTTTTATTTATTATCTTTGTTGCATTGCTGGTCATCGCAGTTCCGGTATCTATCACACTTGGAATTACCTCTGTCCTTCCTTCAATCTGTGATCCGTCTTTTACTGTCGGTGCAAAATATCTGATCCGTGCCATGTTCGGAGGACTGGACTCCTTCCCGCTCCTTGCGGTTCCAATGTTCGTCCTTTCCGGTATCATCATGGCAAAAGGCGGTATTTCCAAGAAACTTTTTGATGTATTCGCATATTTCCTTGGTAAATTCACTGCCGGTATGCCTTGTGCGGTCGTTGTTACCTGCCTTTTCTATGGTGCGATCTCCGGCTCTGCTCCGGCTACTGTTGCCGCTGTAGGAAGTATGACGATCCCGATCCTCACAAATCTGGGATACGACCTTACATTCTCCACTGCGATCGTTGCCGTTGCCGGAGGACTCGGTGTTATCATTCCGCCGAGTATCCCGTTCATCATGTACGGTATGGCGTCCGGTGCCTCCGTCAGCGACTTGTTCCTTGCAGGTGTTGTTCCCGGCCTGATGATCGGTGTACTTCTTATGATCTACGCGATCTATTACTGCAAACGCTACGGTGAGGACAAGGAAAAAATCCACGCAGAAGTACAGATGCTTCATGACAAAGGTCTTCTGCAGGTGCTGAAAGAAAGCTTCTTCGCACTTTTGAGTCCGGTCATTATCCTTGGATGTATCTATACCGGTGTCGCTTCCCCGACAGAAGCAGCTGTTATCTCTGTATTCTACGCACTGATCATCAGCCTGTTTGTATACAGAAGCATTAAGGTACAGGATATCTGGGGAATCCTTGTAGAAGCGATCCGCACTTTCACACCGATCCTGTTCATCCTGGCAGCATCCACAGCCTTCTCCAGAGTCCTGACTCTGATGCAGGTACCGCAGACTGTCAGTGAATTTATCCTGAACAACTTCCACAGCCCGGTTGCGATCCTGCTGATCATCAATCTGTTCCTTCTGATCGTGGGAATGGTTATGGATACCACACCGGCAATCCTGATCCTGACACCGATCCTGCTTCCGATCGTACAGGCGATCGGTATGGACCCGATCCAGTTTGGTGTCATCATGGTCGTAAACCTTGCAATTGGATTTGTAACTCCGCCGATCGGTGTCAACCTGTTTGTTGCAAGTTCTCTGACCGATGTACCTGTTATGAACATTGCTAAGAAAGCCATGCCAATGATCGGATTTTTCCTGATCGCATTGCTTCTTATTACCTTTATCCCGGCAATCTCACTTGGAATCTTATAGGAGGAAAGACATGAAAAAATTTACCACAAATAATACAAAGCATAAAAAATGTCACATCCTCCGTGCACTTCCGGTACTTACAGCGGCGGGTATCCTGACCGTTTCTCTTACCGGCTGCGGCACTTCTTCCGACGATGGCGTTCAGCGTTATTCCTGGCCTCTGGCAACAGCAAGCCCGGAGGATACGGTAACTCAGCTCTTCGCGGAAAAATTTGCCGAGGAGGTTTCTGATTTGAGTGATGGCAAAATGAAGATCCAGGTCTACCCGAACTCCACTCTCGGAGGCGACCGCGACCTGCTCGAAACATGTGCAGACGGCGATATTCCTTTTGTCGTTCAGAATACAGCACCGCAGGTTTCTTTCATGAATGATCTTGCCGTATTTGACCTTCCATGTGTCTTCGATTCTCTGGATGACTGCCGTGAGAAGATTGACGATCCGGAATTCAACAGTCTGATCAGTGATGTCTATACAGAGGGCGGTTATCATCTGCTCGGTATGGCCGATCAGGGATTCCGTGTTATGAGTACAAACAAAGCGGTCAACAGTATTGCTGATTTTAAGGGCCAGAAGATCCGTACCATGGAAAACAGCTATCATCTGGCTTTCTGGAAGGCACTTGGTGCAAACCCGACTCCAATGAGTTTCAGTGAGGTTTACATTGGTCTGCAGCAGCACACGATCGATGCTCAGGAGAATCCATACGAGGTTATTGTTTCCAACAACCTTTATGAGCAGCAGGATTATGTTGTTGAAACCAATCATCTTCCGCATCTGATCTCTCTGATCGTTAATGATGATTTCTTTAAATCTCTTCCGGAGGATGAACAGGAGATCATGACTGAAGCTGCTCAGACTGCTACGGAATATGCAAGAGAACAGTCTGATGCACGTATCGCTGACAAGATCGCAGTCATCGAAGATAGCGGTACACAGATCATTACACTGTCCGATGAAACCCGCCAGGAGATCCGCAAAGCATCTCAGGGTGTTTACGATTCCATCAAAGCAAAGATCAATCCGGATATCTATAATTCCTATATGGAAGGAATTGAATAAAAGTGAAAAAAGAGTATCCCGTTTTGCCTTCCGCATACGAGATACTCTTTTTCATTTTTATTATATTTTACTTCTGAGATGCCAGAATATTATCGCCGCATTTAACCATGCATGGTTCTTTAAATTTCATTTCTTTTCCCTGATCTTCTGTAACGATCAGCATCACACTCATATTATATTTTTCTCTGAGCTTTTTCTGATCTACAGTTACTATCGGATCTCCTGCTTTGACACTGTCGCCTTCTTTGAAGGAACCTATCGTAAAACCATCCCCCTCAGATTTAACTGTATCAATACCAATATGTACCAGTATCTCAATTCCTTCAGGAGTTGTGATTCCAAAAGCATGTCCGGTCGGATATACAACAGACAAAGTTCCTTCCACCGGTGAATATACCTCAACTGAATCTTCCTGACTCAAAAATGCAACACCATCTCCCAGCATTTTTTCTGCAAACATCTCATCAGGAACAGTCGCAATATCGATCATCTCACCGTCCATGACAGCTCCGATATATAATTCTTCTTCCAGATCTTTTGATTTGCTTTCTGCTGCGTCTGTTTCTTCTTTCTGAGATTTTTCTTTCTCAGATTCTTCTTTTTCATCAGCAGCAATATGATCGTCTTCTATTCCCAATATGTAGGTGACTGCGGCTGCAATAACTATAGTAACAATCATACCTGCAAGCATTGCACCAACTGTCTCGACAAAAATAGGAAGTGCAAGTACTGTGGAATAGCCCATATAGTATGCCTTTGCTCCAAGGAGACCTGCAACAACACCTCCGGCGGCTCCACCAATCATAACGCCGACCATAGGTTTCTTATACTTAATGCCAATGCCATAAATAGCCGGCTCAGAAACACCCGCAAGAATACATCCAATTGCAAGAGAAAAGCATTCTGCCTTAAACTGTTTGTCCTTTGTTTTCAGTGCAACACCAAGACAGGAACCACCCTCTGCCATGTTATGGAGTACAAATGCCGGACGGAAAACTCCATCATATCCCGGATCTGCTATAAACTGTGTCATAAATGGCGAGATCGCATGATGCATACCAGTCATGATCAGCCATGGCAGCACTGCTGTCAGAATTCCCAGTGCAATAAAACCAAAATGTTCGGATGAGAATACAAATGCGTTAACGATCACAGAACCCAAAAGATCTCCGAGTGGTCCAAGTATTGTCACTCCCATCACGTATGTGATAAATAAAGTACCGGCACCAACAAAAATCGATTTAAAAATACCCGGAACGATCTTATTCATCAGTTTTTCCACATAAGCCGCACAGATACCGATCAGAAGTGCCGGCATCATCGTATTTTTATATTTCACCAGCATTACCGGAATGCCAAAAATACTTATCGGATCTCCTGTTGTTACCATTTCCACAAAGGAAGGTGCTACCAGTGCCGCTGCACACGCCATCGCATAGACCGGTGTGGAACCAAGTTTCTTTGCAGTTCCCATAGCAACAAAAACAGGCATGAAATAAAACGGCATATCTGCAGCAAGGCTTAAAAGCGTATATGTCTGTGACTCTGCAAAGGACGGTGCCGCCAGCGTGATCAGAAGTAAAAATACCTTGAGCATGCCTCCTGCGATCAGACCCGGAACCAACGGTGTCACCGCTGCTGAAACAAAATTGATTATGCCCATACCCACATCCCGTGGAGTCATTTTTTTCTTCTGTATTGGCTGCTCTGTTTCATTATTGCTGTCTTTCGGACGTTCTTTCTGCAATATTCTGGATGCTTCTGTAAAAATCGGCATAAGATTCTGTCCCAGAATTATCTGTAATTCATTTGTTTTAAAAACATTTCCCATTACTGGTTTTGTTGCATTAATTTTTTTCAGATCTACCTTTGACTGATCTCTGATAATAAAACGCAGGCGAGTCATGCAATGCGTCACACTCTGGATGTTATTTGCCCCACCACTGTACCTGATCAGTTCTTCTGCTACTTTTCCATAATCCACGTTACTTACCTCTCTTCCCCTGAAATATTATTTTATATGTTGCTTCCATTTGTTTCAATAACCTTTTTATACCAGTTGAAACTGTCTTTTTTCATACGCTTTAAGGATCCGGAACCATCATTCTGTCTGTCTACATAAATAAATCCATATCGTTTTTTCATTTCTCCTGTCCCCGCTGAAACGATATCGATCGGGCCCCAGTACAGATATCCCATAACATTACAGCCGTCTTCTATTGCTTCTCGCACCTGTTTCAGATGCTCTTCAATATAAGTCCGGCGAAATTCATCATGAATATTTCCATTCTGATCCGGCTCTTCATCAAGACCAATTCCATTTTCCACAATAAACAGTGGAAGATGATAACGGTCCGTAAGAACGTTAAGCACATATCTCAAACCTTCCGGATCGATCGGCCATCTCCAGGGTGCCGGTGTCGTTCCCTTAAGATATGGATTCGGTTTACCCTTAATTCCACCGGTATCAAAAGCATTTTCCACCTCATGAGAGTATGTACCTGAACGATAATAGCTGAATGCAAAAAATTCTACCGTATAGGCTTTGATCATTTCCAGATCTTCCTTCATCAGATCCGGCTGATAATCCATCTCACGCCAGATTCTCCTGACATATCCCGGAATTATACCCTGACAGAACGGATCCGCAAAATAATAATTAGAAATTCTTGCCAGATCATAGGCTCCCATCACATCCTTCGGATCACAGGTATATGGATAAGTTGCAATACTTGAACAGGTCAGCATACATCCAACCTTCGCATCAGGATCAATTTCATGTGCCAGCTTTACAGTCCATGCACTTCCCATCAGCAGATGGCAATATGCATCCCACTTCTCCTCTTCACTGACCGCAAGCGGATTCTTCTTATCATAAGGTTTTGTGGAAAGTATTCCTCCTGAAATGACCGGCCTGCGGTACATATTATTGACTTCATTAAAGGTCAGCCAGTACTTTACTTTACCTTTATAACGGCCAACGATCGTCTGCACATAACGCTTCCAGTATTCGACTGTTTCTTTTCCTATCCATCCACCATGATTGATCAGAAGATTCAACGGTGTCTCATAATGACTCATCGTAATCACAGGTTCCATACCATTTGCGATAATCTCATCGATCAGATTGTCATAAAATTTCAGCCCTGCCTCATTCGGTTCTTCATCGTCACCATTTGGAAAAATCCTTCCCCATGAGATGGATGTCCTGAATGCCTTAAAGCCCATCTCCTTCATCAGTTTCAGATCTTCTTTGTAGCGATGGTAAAAATCAATACCATCATGACTCAGATAAACCTTGTTCGGATCCAGCTTCATCTGCCATTTAGACAGCTCTTCATTCCACACAAGTCCTGCTTCCTGTGAATTGATTCCTGTCACAATCTCTGAAATGTTTGGCAGTTTTCCATCTGTCAGCCATGCTCCTTCGCACTGGTTGGCAGCAACAGCCCCGCCCCACAGGAAATTATCCGGGAATTTTTGTTCCATACTCTTTATTTCCTCCGTTTTTCTTTGATAATGTTACTTCGTAATTACAATATATCTGATATTTGGGGTTTAAAAAAGAGCATATTTATGATATATATTATTCCAGAGAGGAGTATTTTTATCATGGAAAATGAACAAATAACAGCTTTTCTTACCGTAGTTGAACAGGGAACTATCACAAAAGCAGCAGAACATCTATATACCACACAATCTGCCATCTCCAAGCGGATCAACGCATTAGAAAAAGAATTTCATATCCAGCTTTTTTACAGAGGAAAAGGTCAGCGAACAGTTGTACTCACACCCTCCGGAGAACAGTTCCTGTTTTTGTGCAGACAATGGCAGAATATAAAAAAAGAAGCCGACTCCCTTCATGAACAGAAGGAACGCAAGCTTCTCTCTATTTGCTCAATTGAACTGATTAATTCTTTTGCATTTGCCGGTTATTACCGCTACCTGCTTTCTGCTCACCCGGAACTGCATATGCATGTTCATACTCATCATTCGGGTGAAATCTATCATCTGGTAGCTAATCATTACGTAGACCTTGGCTATGTCTATAATCATCAGGCACACAATGAATTGCTGATCCGTCCCCTCTTTCAGGAACCTATGGTACTGATCTGCAATGAATTGACCAGACTGGACGACATTGTAAGGCCTGACGAGCTGAACCCGGACGAGGAAATTTATCTGAAATGGTCCTCTGAGTATGAACTCTGGCACGAGCAGCTCTGGCCCAACCATCGATTCCGTATCCATGTCGGTTCCAGCCAGATGATCGGTAATTTTCTTGACAGCCCCGGCAGATGGGCTATTGCACCAGCCAGTGTTGTCGAAGGCATCCGACCCCGGTACCGTTTTACACAGCATACTCTTGCTGCAAATATGCCGGTCAGAACCTGCTATGAGGTAGAATCCCGCTTTCCAAGACCAAGCCGTCTGGAAAGTATGCGGATTTTTCAGAAAGAACTAAAAAATTACCTTAAAGATGATCCCTACCTTACCTTACTTGATAATTAGAACAACAGGGAGTGCTGTCCAGGACGGCACTCCCTGCCAACCACTTTACTTCACATTCAGATATACATCTTCTCTCGCATGGAATCCTCCGTCTATGATGACTTCGTCCATATTATCCTTCGTCACTGCGATCGGTGTGATCTTGTAGTACGGGATTTCTCCGGAGCCATCGTCAGTCGTCTCTGTTACCGGGATATCGCTTTCTTTGGAAGTAATGTCTGTGCCGTTTCCCAGTGCCACTGCCAGAGTCGCTGCCGTGGATGCCTCCTGCTCGATCGGCTTATATACCGTCATGGTCTGTGTGCCTTCTACGATCCGCTGACAGGCTGCCAGATCTGCATCCTGTGCCACAAGCGCCACCTGTCCTGCAAGACGGTTTTCTGACAGTACCTTGACCGCCTGGCTCGCAAGGTCATCATTGCCGCACATCAGACCCACAATATCATCTGTAACCTCAAGACCTTTATTCACATGATCTGCTGCAAGCTCTGCCAGCCAGTTGTCGCAGTATCCGCTGTAGACGATCTTCAGTCTGCTTCCCTTCAGAGCCTCTTTAAAGCCCTTCTCGACTTCCTCTACATTCCTGTCTGTCGGCGAACCATAGACAGCAAATATATTTCCGCCATCCGGACACTCTTCGATCAGAGCCTCTCCCATCAGCGTACCGACCATCTCATTATCAATGGTTATATACAGATCTGCGTTTACATTTGGTATGATACGATCATAGCATACAACCCTGATTCCCTTATCCCTGGCTTCTTTTACCACATCATATAAAGCTTCGCCATCGATCGGAATGATCACGATCACATCCATCTTTTTCTGGATAAAATATTCAATCTGGGAAATCTGTTCCTCAACCACGCCTCCGGCAACCTGCACATTGACTTCTGCCCCAAGACTCTGTGCCGTCGATACAAACATATCCCTGTCACGAAGCCAGCGTTCGATCACAAATGAGTCAAAGCTGAGTCCTATCTGCACTTTCTTCTCTTCTACTTTGTCTTCTGTCTCTGCCTCTTCGCTCTGGCTTCCGCATCCTGCCAGCAGCAATAGCAGTATTACACTGATTATAAGAAAAACACCTGTCTTTTTCTTCATTTTATCTGCCCCACCCTGCATTTTTTATTTTCCATATCTTATTTTGTACTCACTCGGTGTCATGTCTGTCTGTTTCTTGAAGATTCTGCTAAAATAATTCGGATCTGTATAACCGCTTCGAATTCCGGCCTCTTTGATACTGATATCCGGCTGCACCAGAAATTCCTTCGCTTTCTCAATCCGGATCCGCGTCAGATATTCAATAAAGTTCTCTCCCGTCTCTTCTTTAAATATCTTACTGAAATAATATGGGCTGATATTTACAATACCGGATACATCATCCAGCGAGATGTCTTTATAGTAATTATCCCGGATAAACAGCATCGCTTTTTTTGCCGCTGAATTTGACTGGTCTTCCTTCTGGTCACGGATCGCCCTGCAGGCGTTCACCATTTTATCAAGAAACCATTTCCGCAGTTCCTCATATCCTGTACATGCCATCGCCGCATCCAGATAATCACGTCTGTAACTGAATCCATAATTGATCGCCCCTGCCTCGAATGCCTTTTTCTCGCCCCAGATAACATACTCCAGTACTTTCAGCCGGATATTGTTCATGTCTTCTGCATAATGTCTCAGCATCCAGTCAAAAAACAGATTCAGTTCCTGCACACATTCTTTTTCTTTTCCCTCTTCCAGATACCGGAAGATATTTTTTTCCATTTCAACAGGAAATTCCTCATCATACACTCCATTCTGAGAAAGATCCTCTATATGGATCACGCGGCTCTTACTTCCGTTAAGTGCCCGAAGTGCCTCTCGATAAGACCGTTCCATCTCCTGCATCTCCCGGACTCTTCCGATCCCGATGCGAAACTTTGCTTCAATCCTGGATTCCAGTCGGGTGCTCAGACTTCTTGCCGCCTCGACGAGGTCAATCCTGTCCTCATAAGGATTTTCAGACAGTGTACATGGTACCACGACAGGAATACGGTTTGACATAATAGAGCCTACCGCACATGTGAAAGAGGATTTCACCACTTCACGGAGTTCCCCATAAAACTCCTGGGCCTTCACATTCATTCCTACCGGACTTATAAGCCTTCCATTTTCATAGGACTGTCCGAACTGAATAAGCATGACATATCCCTGTTTCTCCTCAATATCCAGAAGCCTCTGATAATAATCAGCCGCCTGCATCTCCTGCTGGAACAGAAGACTTCCCACGAAGCTGTTCTCCACGACTGGAATAACTGTTTCAAGCTTTTCCTGGATCCTCAAAAGATCGCTTCGCTGGTTTCTCTTCTTATCCACTTTGGCAGTTGCTTCTTCCACCGCCTCAATGATCTTTGCTTTTGAGATCGGCTTCGTCAGATATCGCTCTACTCCAAGATCGATCGCTTCCTTTGCATAATCGAACTTGTCATAAGCTGATACCACATAGAACAGCGCAGTCGTATTAAATTTTCGTATTTCGTGCATTGCCTGGATTCCATTGATCCCGGGCATATGAATATCCATAAACACAATATCCGGATGAAAAGTCTCCGCAATTTCTGTCACCGCCCTTCCCGTCTTGGCAGTTTCCACAATACATGAGTCTCCAAACGTGCCGGAAATAACATTCTTAAATGCCTCCAGCATAATTCCCTCGTCATCTGCAACTAAAATCCGATACATTTCTTCTG
>CAVFJK010000047.1:0-24067 GCA_963622815.1 Ruminococcus bicirculans (ex Wegman et al. 2014) | reverse complement strand
GATGTGTACTCTGGTTCCTGTTCCCGGCCCGTCACTTTCAATCGTAAAAAGATTTTCTTCTTTATAATACAGCTGCAGTCTGTCGATTACGTTTCGTACAGCAATTCCCGTAGAAAAACGATCCTCTTCATTCTGATCTGCATGCCCTGACATAACTTTTTCGATCATTTCTTCTGTCATTCCTGCTCCATTGTCGCTGACTGTGATCTCCAGCACATCCCCGCTTCGATGGATTTCCATCCGTATCCAGCCTGTTTCCATACAGTCATGGATACCATGCTGTACTGCATTTTCTACAAGTGGCTGCAGGATCATACTCGGTATACGGATATCATCGATTCCTTCATCAACTTTTTTTATATACGTAATATCACCTGCAAAACGTACATTCAGGATATAGATGTAGTTATCAACAGCTTCGATCTCCTCCCAGAGCATGGCATCTTCTTCCATTTTACGTACATTGTAACGAAAAAAATCTGCCATCTTTTCAAGAAAGATTCCGGTATTATCCGCATCACCCATCATAGCAAGCTGAGCTCCTGCATTCAGAGAATTAAACAGAAAATGTGGATTGATCTGTGCCTGCAGATATTTCAGCTGTGCTTCCTTCAGATGTGTTTCCATCAGAAGCTCCCTCTCCTTCATCTGGGCCTGACGTTCCATGCTGTCTTTCAGCTGCTCAATATTCTGGCGGATGCTTTCCAGCATCTGGTTAAAGCTTCGTGTTACAACTCCTACCTCATCTTCTACAACAACCGGAAGCTGCGGTACATTTAAGTTACCTTTTGCCACTTCATGTGCTGTATTGGAAAGATCAGTAAGCGGACGGATCATATTGCGCACAAGAAGTGTCGTGACTGCAAGACCCAGTGCATAAACAACCAGCATAACAAAGATACACAGCTTATAAAGCACATTCATTGCACCAAGCAATAACTGATAATTCGCAGAGTTTGTCTTAAATCGCAGATTATTCAGCTTGTAAATATAGGAGTTGATATATTCATAAAGTTCGTTTTCGGATTCATATGAGGTTTTATATTTTTCTACATTCCGGCCTCTTTTTGCCTGCACAGTTTCGTTTGTCTGGTCCAGATAACTCTCTGACATCCGTCGGATATTTTTTTCCAGCATTTTGACTTCATTGTCCAGATTCCGGTCGTTCAGCTCCTCAATCAGATTCTTATAGTTCTGTTCATAGCGGTAATAATTTTCCAGTGCCTGCGTACTCTTTGTATTCAGGTACTCATAAACACTGTTCTCTACCAGTTCCAGTGATTCTGAAAGCTCATTTACAGCTGTGTTACTCGAAAAGACCGCATCGATCCTTGTCACCGCCGTATGGATCTGGTCAAAGATAAAGACATTGATTCCCAGAGCAAATACAAGAACAAGGAGCATGACTCCGCTCAGTCGGGTCTGTATGGAATTTTTTACGGAAGAAAATTCTTTTTCATGCTTCATTCCTCATCCTCCGCTCTGTAATCCTTTGTATTGTCTTTCGTGATCACATGCTGTCCCACACTGTAATAGCTGTTGCTGTGCCCGACTGACAGATATTCATCCAGTGCATTGACGCTGTATCTTCCTATTTCTTCCATATCCAGTGCGATTGCTGACGAAATGATCCCCTTATCGATACCATCCAGGATCGCATCTGAATAATAAAAGCCTATTACCTTAACGTTTCCAACCTGATTATAGTCGATCAGTGCCTGATAGACACATTCTGTCACAACCTCATTCATGCATACCAGGATATCCGGCAGATTTTCATCATTTACAAACATGTCACGTACAAATTCTTCTGTATCAAAATCAGCACTGCTGTCTACACAGTATTCTGTCAGCTCCACAGTCTGTTCTGCATTTTTGCCGGATTCCAGTTCTTTTTTTACCTGTGAATAAACAAGATTGGTCTCCTGCGTTTTAGAACTGGAGGTAGACAGGAACATAATACTTGTATTTCCCTGTTCCTTAAGCATTCCGCTGATCTGTTCCGTATAGGCATTTCCCATCTGATAGCTGTTCAGTCCGATAAAACTTATTCTTTCGGTGGCCGTATCATCCGTCATGACTGTTACCACCGGAATCCCTTCCTGTACTGCTTCATTGATCAGATGCTGTTCTTCTTTACTTCCGTCCGCTTCCAGGATGATCCCGTCTACCTTTGAGGCAATACCGATCCTCAGACAGTCGGCCTGAGAATAGTCTGACATCTGTTCCGGTGACAGGAGTTCCACACAGGCCTCTTCCTCTTTTGCCGCTTTGGCTGCACTTTCATATACGGACTGCCACATACTGGTGTCCTTATCATTTGAGATCATCAGATAATGTCTCTGATAACTGGCAGCATGTTCTCCCTCTCCAAGTTCCACACGATCCAGATTCTTCTGGAAATAAATCCATATTCCCGAAAGAAAAAAGATGCATCCAGCCAGTACACAAAAAACGGTCAATGTAAATTTTTTCATAGTTCCTGTACTTTCTTTTATAATTTCTATCTATTTTTACCAAATACAAGTGTATCACATTCCATGAAATAGTGCAAATAATACAAAAAGGCAAAAGGCCATTGCATTGTACGCAATGACCCTTGTCATTTACTTTATTAATTATCCGTTCTTTCTGTTGGATAATACATCAAATACTACTGCGATCAGAAGTACGGCACCTTTTACTACGTACTGCCAGGAATCACCGATACCCATGATAGACATACCCATGTTGATGACACCAAGGAGAAGAGCACCGATTACTACACCGCCTACAGTACCGCTGCCGCCGTATGCGGAAGCACCACCGATGAAGCAGGAACCGATCGCATCCATTTCGAAGGATGTACCTGTACTTCCGTTTACAGATCCTACACGTGCTGCACAGAGAAGACCTGCAAGACCTGCAAGGAGTCCCATATTGGCATATGCGATAAAGTAAACCTTGTTTGTATCAATACCGGAAAGCTGTGTAGCTTTCTCGTTGCCGCCGATTGCGTAGAAGTAACGTCCAAATGCTGTTCTGGATGTGATGAAGTTGTAGATCAGGCAGATTGCAACAACCCACACGAACATGATGGAGATACCTTTGTACTGGAACAGTTTGTAGCAATACCAGAGAATAACTGCTGCGATGATGACAGCCTTGCTGTAATCAGAGAATGCCGTATTCTGACGATATCCTCTTTTTGCCTTGTTTGCTCTGGAACGAACTACGTTGAAGATCACATAAACTGCAACTACGACACCTACGATCAGTGCAGAATAGTTTGCTGTGTCGTCAAGTCCCGGAATATTGATGTATGATGTAAATACATTCAGGAATCCCTTGTCCTGGATAGAAACAGTCTTGTTATCCAGGATCAGACGTCCAAATCCACGGAAGATGAACATACCTGCAAGTGTTGTGATAAATGGAGGGATACGTTTGTAGCCAATCCAGTAACCCTGCCATACACCTACCAGAAGACCTACAACAAGGCAGACAATAATGGTAAGATATGGATTCATTCCCTTGTTGCCGATCATAACGGCTGCAAGACCACCAACCATACAGATAACAGCACCTACAGAAAGGTCGATGTTACCACCTGTCAGGATACATAACAGCATACCACATGCAAGAACCAGAACGTAACCATTCTGAAGCATCAGGTTTGACATGTTCTGTGCATACAGAAGTCTTCCGTCTGTCAGTCCACAGAACAGGATAAATACGATCACCAGTGCAATGACCATTGTATATTTTCTTAAGAAATCTTTTACATTAAAATTCATTTTTTTACCCCTTTCCCGATAGAATTTCAGTACCGATCTTATTTCTTATTCTGCTCCTGCATGATCGAAGCCATGATACGTTCCTGAGTTGCCTCTTCGGCAGTAAACTCACCTGCCACGCGGCCTTCACTCATAACATAGATACGGTCACACATACCGAGAAGTTCCGGCATCTCAGAAGAGATCATGATAACTGATTTTCCTTCTTCTACCATTTTATTGATCAGGCAGTAGATATCATATTTTGCACCTACATCGATGCCTCGTGTCGGTTCATCCAGAATCAGGATATCCGGTTCTGTGAACATCCATTTACCAAGAAGTGCCTTCTGCTGGTTGCCGCCGGAAAGATTACCGATCTTCTGCTCATTGGAAGGAGTTTTGGTTCCCATTTCCTTTGTCATCTCATCAGCCAGGTGCACTTCCAGATCTGTGTTGATCACGCCTTTTTCACAGACTTTGGAAAGTCGTGCAAGTGTTGTATTGAATCTTATGGATTCTCCAAGAATCACACCATTTGTCTTACGGTCCTCTGTTACATACGCAAGACCGTGGCGAATTGCATCATGCGGATTCTTAAGATTTACTTTTTCTCCTTTGATATAAAGTTCTCCACTGATATTGCTTCCGTAGCTCTTACCAAATACAGACATTGCGAATTCAGTACGTCCAGCTCCCTGCAGTCCTGAGAAACCGACAACCTCGCCTTTATGTACTTTACAGTTGATCTTGTCATCTACAATCTTCTCTGAATAAAGCGGATGATGAACGGTCCAGTCTTTTACTTCCAGCATAACTTCTTTGCTGACATTATGTTTTCTGGACGGATAACGGTCATCCATGGAACGGCCGACCATACCTTTTATGATACGGTCTTCACTTAAGTCATCGACGCCCTTTGTCAGAGTTTCGATCGTTGTACCATCTCGGATGATCGTACAGCGGTCTGCGCAGTAGATGATCTCATTCAGTTTATGTGTGATGATAATAGAGGTCAGTCCGTTCTTCTTGAATTCCATCAGAAGATCAAGAAGCATCTTTGCATCTTCATCATTCAGGGAAGATGTCGGCTCATCCAGGATCAGAAGTTTAACCTTCTTGGAGAATGCCTTTGCGATCTCTACCAGCTGCTGTTTACCTGTTCCGATATCTTTGATCAGTGTCTGTGCAGATTCATGGAGTCCAACCTGAGCCATATGTTTTTCTGCTTCACTGTATGTTCTGTCCCAGTCAATGCTGCCGCTTTTATTCTTAATCTCGTTTCCGAGAAACATATTCTCTCCAATAGAAAGCAGCGGAATCAGAGCAAGTTCCTGATGAATGATAACGATACCTTTCGCTTCGCTGTCATTCAGGTTTTTGAACTTACATTCCTCGCCTTCATAGGTAACGGTACCTGTGTAACTTCCATGTGGATACTGACCACTTAATACGTTCATCAGTGTGGATTTTCCCGCACCGTTTTCACCGATCAGCGCGTGAATCTCTCCTCGCTGGACTTCAAGATTTACATTGTCCAGAGCCTTGACACCGGGGAACTCCTTCGTAATGTGATCCATTACTAAAATATTGTCTGCCAAGATGGCGCCCCCTTTCAAAAAAATCAGGCGGGGCATTCACCCCGCCCTTTAAATTCAAGTTCTATTATTTACTGGTTACTGCTGATTAAGCATGATTCACATATTCTTGATATCTATCTGACTCTGCTTAGTCATCAGTTTGCCGGATGAAGGTATCCGTCATCGTCCTGTGTATAGTATCCTGTGTCAACAAGTTCTTCTTTCATGTTGTCCTTTGTGATTACAGTAGGAACAAGCAGTAAGGATGGGCATTTGTTTCCATCGGATGTTTCATAGGATTCTGTGTCATATGCACAGTCGAAATCCCAGCCTGCACTTTCGATGAAGGATTCATCAATTGTTTCACCTTTGAGCATTGCTTCTGCAAGGTCAAGTGTTACGACTGCTTCGTTTGCAACTGCTTTGTAAACGGTCATGGACTGTTTTCCGTCAACGATGTTTGCAAGGTTTGCTTCGTCACCGTCCTGTCCTGTGATCAGAACGTCATTTTTGCCTGCATAATCAGATTCGATCGCCTGTGTAACACCAAGTGCTGTAGAGTCATTGGAGCAGAGAGCTACGTCAAGCTGTGTTCCATCTGCATAGTAGGAAGCAAGTACGTTCTGCATTCTTTCAAGTGCTGTCTGTGTATCCCACTGAGCTGTTGCAACAGTATCAAAGTCAGTCTGTCCGGAAACTACATTTAATGTACCTGCATCCAGATAAGGTTTCAGAGTATCATACGCACCATTGAAGAAATATCCTGCATTGTTATCAGCCGGATCACCTGCTGTGAACTCAATGTTGTAGGTGTTGTCACCTGCATTGTCAAGATCCAGAGTATCGATCACATACTGGCCCTGAAGAGTACCAACTGTGTAGTTATCGAAAGAAATATAGTAGGAAACTGCATCGGATTTGATCAGACGGTCATAGGAAATAACCGGGATTCCTGCGTCAGCAGCTTCATCCATAACTGTGTTAAGTGCTTCACCATCGATAGCTGCAACTACCAGAAGGTCAACTCCGTCTGAGATCAGGTTCTGGATATCATTTACCTGACGGTCTGTCTCATTGTCGGAATATGTAAGCTCTACCTCATATCCGGCTGCCTTGAACTGTTCTTCCAGATAGGAACCATCTCTGTTCCAACGTTCCAGAGACTGTGTTGGCATTGAGATACCGATTTTTCCACCTTCGGATGATGCATCATCTGCAAATACAGGAACTGCACATGATGTGATTGCCATTGCTGCTGCCATCGCTAAAACTAATTTTTTCTTCATAAGAAACCTCCCATTTTTTGATTCGTTCTCTTTGGCTATTTCGTATAGCTTTTTGATGAAATTATAATATCATGTGGCTATATTAAACAAAATGGACTGTTTTTAGATGCTTCTTTCAATTTTTGCGATAAAAAATATCCAGATGGGAGTCATCTGGATATTTTAGGAATCATTTTATAAATTATAGTAAAATTATGCTATTGACATGTCTCGGGATATTCTGTGCCAATAGTCTACTGTATGTTACTACTGCTCAGCATCCAGCGCACGAAGTCTCTGTACAAGTTCTTCACAGATTTCAAGCTTATCCTTGCCGTCTGTCTCGATCACGATATCTGCTGCTGCCTGGTATTTCTCACGACGCTTCTCCATAAGCTCTCCGATAAAGTTTACATTCTTGTTGCCCTCCAGAAGCGGTCTGTCGTGATTGTCTTTCACGCGGTTCAGGATTGTCTCCGGCTTTGCGGTCAGAAGTACCACACGTCCGTTCTTCTTCATCTCAGCAACGTTACGCTCTCTCATCGGTACGCCACCGCCACAGGAGATGACAACGTTGGTCTTGGACTGCATTTCAATAAGAAGTTCTGTTTCCAGATTACGGAAATATTCTTCGCCGTAAGTCTCGAAGATATCAGAAATGGACATTCCTTCTCTCTCTGCAATGATCTGGTCCATCTCAACAACTTCCATTGCAAATACGGTTCTCAGGAAATCAGAGATTGTAGATTTACCTGCGCCCATGAAACCGATCAGCACGATATTGTAATCAAAGAGCTTACGAGCCTGGATCTTCTTACTGTTTCTTGTAATCTCTTCAAAGACAGCAGTCACTTCATCTTTATGGCGTCTGCCTTCCATTCTGCGGTTCAGCCATTCTCTCTGTCTTGCTTCCTGCTCCGGCTGCAGGATCGGGATATCGTTTGCTTCTTTATATGCCATGATATCCTCTACAATTCTGTTACGCATAAGCAGTGCGTCCAGCACGATCTCGTCACACTGTCCAAGGCTCTCTCTGAGTACTTCCAACTGATTCATATGTATCGTTCCCTCTCTTATAAACAAATTTATCGCTGCTAACACTCTATATTCCATTTGTTCGCGGCATCACTGTCTGCTTATTATAACAGTTATTTAGCGCGTTAACAATATAAAGTGGCGATTTTTCTCAAATATTTTAATCGCTGTTCCACATAAAATGCCAGGTCGCTTTTTACGGCAGCCTGGCACATTTAATTATGATTCTGTTATATTACTCCGCATTCTTCAGTGCTTCGCTCATAGGTATCTTCTGGATCTTTTTATATTCCAGGAATGCAACGATCGCATACGTCACAAATCCTGCCGCAAACATCTGTACATAGATCATCGGATCGATCCAGAGGGCGATCCATCCGGAAATACTCTGCAGCATCATTTCACGGAAAAGAACTTCCATGATCGCTGACTCAATCGGCAGACTGATCAGAATACAAAGGACAACCACGATTGACGTTGACATAATATACAGTCTGCTGATCTCACCATTCGTATATCCCAGGATCTTTGTCATTGAGATCGACTGGGCATTTTTTTCGATGATGATCTTTGACAGAAGATAGATCAGTACCATATAAATGGCAATTGCAAATCCATTGACCAGTCCCATCATGCTTCCCATTGATACGTTCAGCTGTCTCGTAATCTTTGTCAGCGCGTCCAGATCAATCACAGAACCAATGTAACTGCTGTCAATATCCGTAATCTCTGAATTACTGAAATATCCACTGAAATAATCATCTCCCAGATCAAACTCCCGATTCAGTTCATCCTGCGGCATAAAAATACAGAGACCGCCGTTATAATCATAGATTCCACCGATCTTAAACGTGTATTCATCGTCCTCATATCTTTCTTTCAGAGTGATCGAATCTCCCGGCTTCAGTAAAAATTTATCCGCATATGCCTGTGAGATATACACTCCTTCTGAAAAATCTGCATCAATGTACTTACTGTCATCATGAATGCCATAGAGTGTTACTTCCTCACTCTTATATTTATTCGGAAGTGTATTCAGCGAATAAGCACTGAATTCCTCCGCATCCTCATTATCTGTCTCCGTATCGTGTGAGAAAAGCAGCATGTCCAGCATTCCTTCCAGCTTATTGCTGCCGCCCATCACGCTTACCGGGACAGAAAGCATATACTGGTATTTTGCCAGCATATTGTTCTGAATTTCCATCTGATAGTGATCCAATGCAGACGGAAGAAGCAGCCCGAACATCAGAAGCAGGTTTGCAAAAACAATTCCCACAAAGAGCACCAGATAGTTGCTGATGTTCTGGAAGATCACACGCAGCCGGAATCTGTGGAAGATCTTAAGTTTCGGGCTTAAGTAGAGCGCTCTCTTCTGCTTTCTTGTAGAAAGATCCCTTCGAAGGAATTTCAGCGGTGACAGTCTCAGTTTATGATGCAGGATCGCATAATTGACTACAAACATGATGATCACCGGAACCACCGTCGTCAGAAGAAAGGCTTCTGCATTCCAGATCGTCACATAAGTCGGAAGGCTGTAACTTCCATAATACATACCGGCACATACATCTTTAAACACCGTATATCCCAGAATATTTCCGACCACCGCACCGATCAGTGTTACAATGACCGGCAGTGTCATATAATGGCGGACCAGTTCTCCTCTTGTATAACCGGATGCACGGAGTGTTCCGATAACACCGGCTTCTTTTGCAATCGTATTGCTGGTCGTAATTCCGAATACAAATGCCATGATCACGATGATAATATATAGAAGCATGATCATCATTGCCTCATCACTTCCCATATCATCGCCGGTAAACATGATTGCCTGATTCTGATACTGCGGGACAAAACTCTCCAGAGTCACGACTTTTCCCATCGCTTTCATCAGGTCTTCGGAAACGTCCTTTTCTTCCACTTCTGTCTCCGGCTTCTCATCATAGATCCATGCATAATTGTACTGCAGTTTCTCCTGATCCAGGGTATCAAACTCTTCCTCTGTCACCAGTCCGACACCGAATTTTACTGAATCAAACATGGAATCACTGTTGTTCTGAAACAAACAGCTGTAATCCGACAGTGCAACCAGCCCTGTGACCGTCCATGACTTTGCCCCGTCATCAATGGTATCGCCGATCTTCAGTTCATTATTATCTGCATACATACGGTCAATGGCGATCTCACCGGTTTTCTCTGCCAGTCTTCCATCCATCACGCAGACTTTATTGACATCTGTACGGTTTTTAAAGAAACGCATCGTACTGCCGTTTGAAAGAGAATCTTCTATATAATAGTTCTCATAGACTTTGACGCCTTCTTCCTCGATTGCTTCTTTCTGTCCGCGGTACAGACGCTCTCCTGTACGGAAGTTTCCGTCTTCAATGTTGTATTTCTCAAATCCTTCATTATATGCCCGGATCATACTTCCATCTGCAACCAGGAAGCCGGATATCATTCCGATCGTTGCGACCATCAGGATAAAGACTACCAGATATTTTCCGAATTCTCCTTTCAGTTCACGGGGAATTCTTTTTCTAAGAGGACTTTTCATGATACCGCCCCCTTACCAGTCAAGATCCATCGCAGGAATCTTATGTTCATTCTGATAATTCTTACGAATCATGCCGTCGCGCAGCTTTACTACACGGTCCGCCATATCCTTGATTGCATCGTTATGTGTTACCATAATGACAGTATTGCCGTATTTCTGGTTGACGGTCTCGATCAGCTTCAGAATCTCTTTCGAGGTATTGTAGTCCAACGCACCTGTCGGCTCATCACAAAGTAGAATATCCGGATTCTTTACGATTGCACGTCCGATCGCGGTTCTCTGCTGCTGTCCACCGGAAAGCTGATTCGGAAGCTTCCTCTGATGATCAAAAAGGCCAAGCGTATGTAAAAGCTCATCCACATCCAGCGCCCGGTCACTTAAGTACGCCCCGACTTCGATATTTTCACGGACCGTCAGGTTCGGGATCAGGTTATACATCTGGAAGATATAACCCAGATGCTTCCTGCGGTACTGAGAAAGTTTCTTTTCTTTCATATCTGCCAGTTTTTCACCCTCGATGGAAATACTTCCGCTGTCTGCACTCTCGATTCCACCGATAATATTCAGAAGAGTGGATTTACCGGAGCCGGACGGCCCAAGAAGCACGCAGAATTCTCCTTTTTCAATATCCAGATCAAGCCCTTTGAGGACATCGACTTTACTGTCCCCCAAGCCAAATGATTTCTTAATGTCTCGAATTTCCAAAAACATAAGTTTCTCCTTTTCATACCAGTTTCAAAGCATGACGGTTAGTCATATCTATACTCATGTTAGTTCAGACTATCTGGTTTGTCAAGAAAATTTGCCCAGACTAACTGTTTTCGAAAAAAAGCCGAAAAAAAGGACCCCTGACTGTTACATCAGGAATCCCATCACCCGTTCTACGATAAACACCGCCGCACACGCAAACAGTGCAACCGTAAGAAGACTTTTTTCACGATACGCCACGATCAGGGCTACGATCAGTCCTGCCGCGCCGGAAATGATACCGCCGGCAGTCGCTGTCAGGATTGCCGGAAATGTCATCGCCGCGAGACAGGCATACGGTACATAATACAGAAAGGATTTCACAAACGGGCTTGTGATCTCTTTCTTAAAGAGGACCAGCGGAAGCATACGGATCAGATATGTCACGCCAGCCATTACCAGAATATAAAGATATGCATTCGGTTTCATATCAGTTCGCAGCCTCCTTTTCCTCTGTTTCTTCTTTTATCGGACAGAAATATGCTGCAAGTCCTGCCACCAGCACGGTTGTGATGATGATCACAAATCCTGTCGATACTTTATTCAGGACCGGAACGACTGCAAACAGGGTGCTGACTGCCATAGCTCCGATCACAACGCTGAGAACGGCGCGGTTCTTCTTTGCCGGAGGAATGATGACTGCAAGGAACATTCCATAGATTGCCACGCTCAGTGCACTGACCAGAAAATCCGGAAGCAGGCTTCCTGAGACAGCTCCCGCCAGCGTTCCAAGAGACCATCCCGGAATCGCGATGCACATAACTCCATAGTTATACCACGGGCTGATACGTCCCTCCTGACTTGCACTGACACCAAAGATCTCATCTGTCACACCGAACGCAACTGCCAGTCTGTGGCCGTTCGAGACACCTTTTTCCAGCTTCTGTGACAGAGAAAAGGACATCAGACAGTATCTTAAGTTGATGACCAGCTGTGTAAGCGCCATCTCCCACAGAGAACCGCCTGCTGCCATGATTCCGATTCCGGCAAACTGTCCTGCGGAAGTAAGATTCGTCAGGGAGATCAGAACTGCCTGCCACGCGGTCAGCCCGGACTGGATTGCCATGATTCCGAACGTAAAGGATACTGCAAAATATCCCAGGCCGATCGGAATTCCGTCCTTAAGACCTTTCCCAAAACTTGCTGTATTCATGATCGTATCAGTCCTCCAGAGAATTCAGTACACGGAAGCCATTATTGCTCAGTACATTCTCTGTAACAAATACATCGTCTGTCTGAAGGATCATGATCGGAAGGCTGTTTCCTCTGTGATAGGATGTATAAATATAATCCAGATTTACATTACAGTTTCCGAGAACCTGCAGTACGGTATTCAGTCCGCCGACTTCATCCTTAAGGTCCACTGCGATAACTTCTGTCACACGGTTCATATATCCGTTCTCGGTAAGAAGCTTCTCGGCCTCGTCTGCCTGATTTGTCACCATACGGAAAAGAGCAAATTCCGGTGCGTCGAAGCATGCGAATCCATAGATATCGATGCCTGCTTCTGCCAGAAGACCGGTAACTTTCTGAAGACTTCCTGCTTTATTTTCAATAAATACGATGTTCTGTTTAATCATTGTTTTCTCTCCTCGTCCCTCACATAAATATTAATCCATATTGCATAATATACCAATGAATACCATTATACTCACGTTTCCCTGAAATGTAAACCTTTGCAAACCCAAATATATACAAACGAAAAATCCCCGTGAAGCGTTTCCACCCCACGAGGATTCACATTTTTTACTCTATTATCATTTTCAAAATACTTATCCACAGACCTTATCAGTCATCCAGCTCTTCATCCACATATTTCTGGATATTGGATGCATTTACATATTTTTTCAAATGTTCTCCGTCTGTGATGACCAGTGTCGGTGCCTGCATGATACCGAACTGGCGCGCCATATCCGGGTTCTTCTCTGCATCGATGATCTCAAGGTCTTCACCTTCCAGCATCTTCTTTGCCATACGGCAGTTCGGACAGGTACTTGTTGTAAACAGGTATTTATGTGTTTCAACCGGCTCAATCTTTACATCGTCATCGGTCATCGTCACCATACTGGTGTGAACTTTTTTAAGTTTTGAGTGAAGTACATCATACAGTGTACGGTTCTTGTATTCCTGTGCCTTACCATCGTTCCAGTTCTGTACCGGACGATAGTAACCTGTGATACGGCTGTAAACTTCTGCTTTCTTTCCGCATTTCGGACAGGTGAAATGCTCACCACTTAAGTATCCGTGCTCCTTACATACAGAGTAAGTAGGAGAGATCGTGTAATACGGAAGCTTATAGTTCTCAGCAATCTTCCGAACCAGGGAGGCTGCTGCCTTCCAGTCCGGAAGCTTCTCACCGAGGAACGCATGGAATACGGTTCCTGATGTATACAGTGTCTGCAGTTCATCCTGAATATCCAGTGCATCGAAGATATCTGAGCTGTACTCTACCGGCAGATGAGAGCTGTTTGTATAATACGGGGTATCTCCCTTACTTCCGGCTGTACGGATATCCGGCCAGCGTTTACGATCGTGTTTTGCAAGACGATATGCTGTGGATTCTGCCGGGGTTGCCTCCAGGTTAAAGAGTTCTCCCGGATACTCTTCCTGATAATCAGAAAGACGCTCACGCATATGTGTCAGAACTTCTTTTGTAAATTTCTGTGTGCGCTCATCGCTCATGTCACAGCCAAGCCATCTTGCATTCAGGCCGGCCTCATTCATTCCTACCAGCCCGATCGTGGAGAAATGATTATCAAAGCTTCCAAGATATCTCTTTGTATACGGATACAGTCCCTCATTCAGAAGCTTTGTGATGACCTCTCGTTTAATGTGAAGGGATCTGGCGGAAATATCCATCAGGCGGTCCAGTCTCTTATAAAATTCTTCCGGTGTCTTAGAGAGATATGCGATTCTCGGCATATTGATCGTAACAACACCTACGGAACCGGTGCTCTCACCGGAACCGAAGAATCCGCCGCTCTTCTTACGCAGTTCACGAAGATCAAGACGCAGACGGCAGCACATGCTTCGGATATCGCTCGGCTTCATGTCGCTGTTGATATAGTTTGAGAAATACGGTGTTCCGTATTTTGATGTCATCTCAAACAGCAGACGGTTATTTTCTGTATCGGACCAGTCAAATTCTTTTGTGATGGAATAGGTCGGAATCGGATACTGGAATCCGCGTCCGTTTGCATCACCCTCGATCATGGTCTCGATAAACGCCTTATTGACCATGTCCATTTCTTTCTTGCAGTCTTTATACTTGAAGTCCATATTCTTACCGCCTACGATAGCAGGAAGCTCTGCAAGGTCATCCGGAACCGTCCAGTCCAGTGTGATGTTGGAAAACGGAGCCTGTGTTCCCCAGCGGCTCGGGGTATTTACGCCGTAAATAAAGGATTCGATACATTTCTTAACTTCCGGATAAGTAAGATTGTCCACCTTAACAAACGGAGCCAGGTAAGTATCAAAAGAAGAAAATGCCTGTGCGCCTGCCCATTCATTCTGCATGATGCCGAGGAAGTTTACCATCTGGTTGCAAAGCACGCTTAAGTGCTTCGCCGGAGCAGATGTGATCTTGCCCTCGATTCCGCCTAATCCCTCTTTTATCAGCTGTTTCAGGGACCATCCTGCACAGTATCCGGTCAGCATGGACAGATCATGAATATGGATATCTGCGTTTCTGTGGGCATCTGCGATCTCGTTATCGTAGATCTCGGACAGCCAGTAGTTTGCTGTGACTGCACCGGAGTTACTTAAGATCAGACCACCTACGGAATAAGTAACCGTGGAGTTTTCTTTTACTCGCCAGTCCTCAACCTTAACGTAACTGTCTACGATCTCTTTATAATCCAGGATCGTGGATTTCATATTACGGATCTTTTCTCTCTGTTTACGATAAAGGATGTATGCTTTCGCAACGTCGCTGTATCCTGCCTGGATCAGAACATTCTCTACGCTGTCCTGAATATCTTCTACCGTTACTTTACCATCCTGTATTTTATTCTGAAAATCTGCAGTAACACGAAGGACCAAAAGGTCGATCATATCTTTACTGTAATTTTTTTCTTTGGCATCAAACGCCTTATCGATCGCTGATGTAATCTTACTCATCTGAAATTCAGCGATCTCTCCATCTCGTTTTACTACCTGAAACATCTTACATTCCTCCCTCTGCTGCTACACTCACAGCAACCGTGTGAAACCTATTGTATCAGACTCTTTATCTCACGTCAATACATAAAAAACACCATATATTGTGCAGATAATGCAATCGCACAGCTATATGGTGTTATCTGTTTTTCTCATTTTTCGCCGTTTTTCCTTTATTTACGGGCTTTTCGGCATCACTGAAACAAAGATTTCCGCCGGTACTCTGGCCTTAACAAAAATTCCGTCTCCGCGATATTCTTCGGAGATCAGGCTGCCATATTCACGGATGAGCTGAATCTTCCCAGCCTCTTTATAGTCATAAAGTTCCTCCAGATAGATCTGGCTTTCCGCAAGAAGTTTTGCCAGAACATCTTTCAGTTCTTCCAGTCCTTCTCCGGTACGCGCGGAACATTTTACAGTATAATCCGCCCGGAAATCACGGATCTGGACTCCATCCGCCTTGTCCTGCTTATTCAGAAGGGTAATAATCTTCTTTCCAGTCGCGCCAAGTTCCCGGAGCGTCTCATAAACGGTATGCATCTGAATCTCTGCCTGCGGATTTGAGGCATCGACTACATGAATGATATAATCCGCATATTTTGCTTCCTCCAGCGTGCTTTTAAACGCCTCTACGAGGTGATGTGGAAGTTTCCGGATAAACCCTACGGTATCTGTCAGAAGGATCTGCTGACCGTCTTTCAACTCCAGTACACGCGTTGTCGGGTCCAATGTCGCAAAAAGCTTATCTTCTGCCAGGATTCCTGCCCCGGTCAAAGTATTCAGAAGCGTAGACTTTCCTGCATTCGTATACCCCACGATCGCAGCGGTCTTAAGGTTTCCCCTCGTTCTCTTTCCACGGATCAGCTCACGGTGCTTCTCCACCTGCGCTAATTCTGCCTTCAGAGCGGAGATTCTCGTACGGATGAGACGTCGATCTGTCTCCAGCTTTTTCTCACCCGGTCCTCTTGTTCCGATACCGCCGCCGAGTCTGGAAAGAGACTCACGAAGTCCTACCAGTCGTGCGGAACGATAGCGAAGCTGCGCGAGTTCTACCTGGATCTTACCTTCACTGGTCGTTGCACGGTCTGCAAAAATATCCTGGATCAGAAGTGTACGGTCCATGACCTTACAGTCCAGTTCCCGCTCCAGATTATTCATCTGTGCCGGAGAGAGCTCATCATCACAGATGACGCCATTCGCATCATAAGCCGCCAGAAGGGCCGCTACTTCCTCTATCTTTCCTTTTCCGATATAAGTTCCGGGATGCACTGCCTCACGGTTCTGAATTACCTTTCCGACAGTCACGGCCCCGGCTGTAGCCGCCAGTTCTTCCAGCTCATCCAGAGAAGCCGCCACATCCTCATCCTGCTCTGTCTGTACACCGATCAGAATGACACGCTCTTCTACCTCTTTAAAATCATAAAACTGCATAGATCAGTACTCCTCTTCGCCGGACTCATCGTATCCGTCAGAACTTTCCTCAGAAGAATTCCCTGTATCCGCGGATGTGTCTGCAGATGTATCCTCAGTCGTATCAGATGTTGTATCGTTACTGAGTTCCCCATTACGAGATTTAAGGAAGGTCAGCTCCTTCGCCGCATTTTCATCATCCGGGAACATCTTGATATATTCCTGCATCTTACTGAGTGCCGTAGAAAAGTCCAGTTTCTTCTCATAAACTACAATCTCATTAAACAGAAGATCCTGCATCTCTTCCGTGGATGCGTCTTCGAGTCCTTTACTGATATTTTCCAGTGCGCTGTCATAAGAACCGTCATCCATATCGCAGAGAGCCAGCCCGTTATATCCTTTTGCCGGATCGCTGCCGTCAGCATCTACATACTGCTGGTACATCGTTCTTGCATTAGAGGTATCCCCCTGAGCACGATAGACCATACCAAGAAGGAGCATGCCTTCCGTGCTCTTCTGGTTCACCGCCTCTGTCAGCTCTTTCTGGGCATTCGAGTAATCCTGCATATAGTAATAGACTTTACCTCTGTCGCAGTAATCTTCTGCACTCTTCGGGTCGGTCTTTAATGCCGCTTCAAGATAACGCGTGCCGTCTGCCTCCATATCCTTTTCCAGATATGCCTCATAGATCTGGATGGCCCTGTCATAAGTCGCATCCTCCCCATAAGATTCCGTAAAATTCGAGGAGGCTTCATCATAAGAATCCATTGCCAGTGCCACACATCCGGTCAGATAGTACGTTTCTGCATCCATCGAGTAACTCTCAGCCAGTGTCTGACAGTCTGCCATCGCAGCATCATTCTGCCCTGCTTTTAATTCTGCAGTCGCTCTGTAAGAAAGCATATCTTTTTTGAGTGCTTTTCCTGCTTTTTCATCGTTCAGTCCGTTTGTCAGACAGTCAATGGCATCCTGATAGTTTCCCAGATGAAGATTGGCAATTCCGGCACCACGATAAGACTCTGCCGTCTTATATCCGGCAGATATCGAAGACTGATACCCCTGAAGGGCATAATCATAACTGCCCTGTGCAAGATCCGCACAGGCCTGGTCATAAGTTTTCTTTTCTTCCCCTCCACAGCCGGTCAGCGCACCAAGCGTCAGTCCGGCTGTCAGCATCCATATGATTCTTTTATTTTTCATTGATATCCTTTTATTACCTGTGAACAGTTACTATATCCTGCACTTGTTTATTCTACAACAAGTCCTTCTTCTTCCATTACACGTACAACATTATTGACGTGTTCTGCACAGATCTCCTCTGTTCCGGCTTCTACCATGACACGGATCAGCGGCTCTGTACCACTTTCTCTTACGAGGATACGTCCGTCTGTGCTGAGTGCTCTTGCAGCTGCCTCTACAGCCTCTACGACCTTCGGATTCTCTCTTGCAGTCTTCTTGTCGGCAACACGGACATTGCGAAGGATCTGCGGATAAACTTTCATTTCTTTTGCAAGGTCACAGAGAGTTGCTTTCTGCTCTACACATGCTTCCATGATCATAAGAGAAGTCAGGATTCCGTCACCGGTAGCTGCATAACGGCTGAAAATAACATGACCGGACTGTTCTCCGCCAATGCTGTAGTTATTCTCAAGCATGTTTTCGGCAACATATTTGTCACCGACTGCCGTCTGCTCGTAGTTGATTCCCTCTGCCTCGAATGCTTTGTAAAGTCCCATGTTGGACATAACTGTTGTAACTACAGTATTTCCGTTCAGTTTTCCCTGGGATTTCAGGAATTTACCACATACATACAGGATCTTATCGCCATCGATGATGTTTCCCTTATGGTCTACCGCGATACAGCGGTCAGCATCTCCGTCATATGCAAAACCGACATCCAGTCCGTTGTCTACTACATACTTCTGCAGGATTTCGATATGTGTGGAACCACATGCTCTGTTGATGTTGGTTCCATCCGGTTCATTGTTGATGACATAAGTCTTTGCGCGAAGTGCATCAAAAACGCTCTTTGCGATCGCTGAGGAGCTTCCGTTTGAGCAATCCAGTCCGACTTTGATATTCTTGAAGTCACGGCATGGGATAGAGATCAGGTATCCGATATAACGGTTACGGCCGGAAGCAAAGTCTACAGTGCGTCCGATATCTTCTCTTGTCGCATAAGGAAGCTCCTCGATCTTGCCGTCCAGGTATGCTTCGATCCTCGCCTCAACCTCTGCCTCGATCTTCTGTCCGTTTCCGTTCAGAAGCTTGATTCCGTTGTCATAGAATGGGTTGTGACTTGCGGAGATCATGATTCCACAGTCAAAATCTTCCGTACGTACCGCATAGGAAACACTTGGTGTTGTCGTTACATGAAGCAGATATGCGTCTGCACCTGATGCTGTCAGACCGGCAACCAGTGCATACTCAAACATGTAACTGCTGCGTCTGGTGTCTTTGCCAATAACAATCTTGGCTTTGTGATCGCGTCCGTAATACCAGCCTACATATCTTCCTACTTTAAATGCGTGATCTACTGTCAGCTGAATGTTTGCTTCTCCACGAAAACCATCTGTTCCAAAATATTTACCCATTTTTTAACTCCTTACTGT
The DNA here is from genome assembly GCA_963622815.1 of Ruminococcus bicirculans (ex Wegman et al. 2014). Classification (GTDB taxonomy): domain Bacteria; phylum Bacillota; class Clostridia; order Lachnospirales; family Lachnospiraceae; genus Blautia_A. The sequence goes on along the minus strand of CAVFJK010000047.1, from coordinate 4,954 downwards.
GCACCCTTCTGCACACGATTCATTGCATTATTAATTTATCCGCTGCCGCTCACTGCTGCATTTATTCATAAAGACAGGACGGATATACTCCTGATTTTACCAGATTCTTAAATGCTTCTGTAACAGCAGCTTTGTCTTCCTGATAAGTTACTCCAAACCAGGTATCCTTTGTCTCAAGTACATCAACCTTTGCCTTTCCGTCTTTGATCAGACGGTCGATCATCTCCGGAAGAAGGTATTCTTTCTTAATGTCTCCTTCTTTGATTTCGGAAAGGAATTCTACAAATCCTTTTTCCAGTGTGTCCATAAATGCCGGTGTCAGTCCCCACATATTCATGGAAACAAGGCTCTTCACATCCAGTGTCTCAACTTTATCGTCATTACGGGCTTCTGCTCCGTCTGCTGTCTTAAAGATATTATGTGTTTCTGTAACACCTGTCAGCGCACCGTCCTCGATATGGCATACACCTCTGGTGACACTTCCGTTCTCACTTAAGGTATTTCCAAGACGGAAACCTGCCATACAGATATGGAGGATTCCATCATCCGGCTGCTCCTGGGTCAGATAGTCATGTACTTTTACATAAGCTTCTTTTCCATAGTAATCATCGGCATTGATAACCATAAACGGCTCATCCAGAACAGCTTTTGCAGCAAGAACAGCCTGGCCGGTTCCCCACGGTTTTGTACGGTCTGCCGGTTTTGTGAATCCTTCCGGAAGATCTTCCAGAGCCTGGAATGCATATTCTACTTCTGTGATCTTTTCGATTCTTTCTCCAATTACGCGACGGAACTCTTCTTCAAGGTCCTTACGGATGATAAATACAACTTTATTGAATCCTGCTTCCAGCGCATCATGGATAGAGTAGTCCATAATGATCTCTCCATTCGGTCCTACCGGTGCAAGCTGTTTAATTCCTTTTCCAAAGCGGCTTCCAATTCCGGCAGCCATGATGACAAGTGCTGTCTTTTTCATAAAAACGTCCTCCTTATGCACATTGGCAATACATAAAATACAGGTATCTTTTATTTATTCTTCTTCGTTTAAAGAACTCAGTTTTGCGGCCTGGTCAGCTGCGATCAGGCTGTCAAGGATCTCGTCAAGGTCTCCTCCGAGAATACTGTCCAGACGATGAAGTGTCAGTTTTATTCTGTGGTCTGTCACACGTCCCTGCGGGAAGTTATAAGTACGGATCTTCTCAGAACGGTCACCGGTTCCGATCTGGCTTCTTCTTGCTTCTGCCTCTGCGTCATGCTGTTTTGCCAGTTCCATCTCATACAGACGGGAACGGAGTACTTTCAGGGCCTTATCTTTATTTTTCAGCTGAGATTTCTCATCCTGACAGGAAATAACGATTCCTGTCGGAATATGTGTAAGACGTACCGCGGAATCTGTGGTATTGACGCACTGACCACCGTTTCCGGATGCACGGAATACATCGAATTTACAGTCATTCATATCCAGGTGGAAATCAATCTCTTCTGCCTCCGGCATGATCGCTACGGTACAGGTCGAAGTATGGATACGTCCGCCGGATTCTGTCTCCGGTACACGCTGTACACGATGTACGCCACTCTCGTATTTCAGACGGGAGTATGCGCCCTGTCCCTGGATCATGAAGGTAACTTCCTTGAAACCGCCGATTCCGTTCTCGTTAAGACTCATCATTTCAGTCTTCCAACGACGGGATTCTGCATATTTTACATACATCCGGTAGATTTCTGCTGCAAACAGGGCAGCTTCATCACCGCCGGCGCCTGCACGGATCTCCACGATAACGTTCTTGCTGTCATTCGGGTCTTTTGGCAGAAGAAGGATCTTCAGTTCTTTTTCCAGTTCTTCAACACGCTTCTTTGCATCGGAAAGCTCTTCTTTCAGCATTTCACGCATTTCTTCATCCTTCTCTTCCTCCAGCATGGAAAGGCTGTCCTCGATCGTTTCTTTATTATCTTTATACTCTTTATAAGTATCTACGATCGGCTGCAGCTCACTCTGCTCTTTCATCAGCTTCTGGAAACGTTCCTGGTTATCCGTTACTCCCGGCTCACCAAGCTCGTTCAGAACTTCCTCGAAGCGCACAAGCAGATCTTCTAATTTATCAAACATTCTGTTCCTCCTGTATAACCTTTCTTCCAATAACGACCCTGTCCAGTCCGGCAAGGTCCTTCTTTACTTCTATCTCTGTAAACCCATTTTTCTTCATGATCTCTGATACATCCGTTCCCTGGTCGCAGCCGATCTCATACATCAGCCAGCCGCCCGGTTTCAGATAATCGCCCGCCTGCTCTGTGATTTTTTCATAAAAATACAGACCGTCAGATTTACCGTCCAGTGCGAGCACCGGATCATGAAAGCGTACCTCTTCCATCAGTTCTTCAATATCAGCTGTACGGATATATGGCGGATTCGAGATAAGCATATCATATTCCATGTGGTCATTTCCACTGTTTTTCTGAAAATAATCCGCCGAGAACAGATCACTCTTTACGAGATCCACCCGTTCTTTAAGTCCCAGTCTCTCGCGATTCTTCCCTGCAACACGGAGTGCATCCAAAGAAACATCCGCCCCTGTGCCGGTAGCTTCCGGCATCTCCATGAGAAGACTTAAGAGAATGCATCCGGAACCGGTGCACATATCAAGGATCCGCGGTGACTGTATATTTTTCATATGAGAGAGTGCTTCTTCCACAAGCACTTCTGTATCCAGTCTCGGTACAAGGACACGCTCGTCCACCTGAAACTCGTATCCCATAAAATAAGCCCGTCCGGTAATATGCTGCAGCGGGATATGCCGTGCACGTTTCTCACACATGCCCAGATAACGTACTTCTGTCGCTTTATCCAGAGCATCATCCATATGCGCATAGTACCATGCTCTTGTGATATCTGCCGTATACTCCAGAAGGAGCCAGGCGTCTAACCTGGCTTCTTCGATTGCGGCAGCGTCCAGAAGTCGGATTCCATCTTCCAGCACTTCTTTATATGTCCGCATTTTTTTCCTCATTTTCTTCTTCCGGCTCCCAGCCGAATTCTTCTTTCAGATATGCTTTCCAGTCAAAAACAGCCTCTACTGCTTTGATTGCAACTTCCACCATATCTGCTGTCGGTTCTTTTGTTGTCAGTTTCTGCATCGCAAGACCCGGTTTACTTAAGATATCTGCAAGCTTACTGTCGGTTCTTCCTGCCCACTGAATCATCTCAAAAGAGATTCCGGATACAACCGGCACCATCAGAAGACGTCCGAACAGGCGCACCCAGTAAGACGGAGCCAGCACAAAGATAAAGTGAAGGCAGATACTTACCAGCATTACCAGAAACAGGAAACTCGTACCGCAGCGCTTATGCTGTCTGGAGCTCGCCATAACATTCTCTACGGTAAGCGGCAGTCCGTGTTCCACACAGTTGATGCATTTATGTTCTGCACCATGATACATAAAAGTTCTCTGAATATCTTTCATACGTGAGATCAGGAACATATATCCCAGAAACAGCGCAAGCTTCACAAATGCCTCTGCAACCGTTACACCAAACTCCGATGCCCCGACCTTACGAAGAAGGCTTGCCAGCGCATACGGAAGCAGCATGAACGCCGCAACAGAAACAACGATTGAAATGGCAACAGTTATGTAGAGAAGCCACTGGAACATCTTTGCTTCTTTTGCTTTCTTTGCGGAAAGCTCCTCTTCTGAAAGCTTCGCATTCTTTTCTGCTTCTTTTTCGTCCTCTTCGTCTCCTGCGATCTCAGCAGAATACATCAGGCACTTCGTTCCGACCACCAGTCCGTCTACGAAACTTACCACACCGCGGATGATCGGCCATTTTAAAAATCCGGCTTTACCGAATATACATTTATAATCTTCTACTTTTAATTCTATTTCTTTATCCGGACGGCGTACTGCAATGGCATACTTGTCCTTATGGCGCATCATGATGCCTTCCATTACTGCCTGACCACCGATATTTGATGATTTCATATATCAACTCCACTTATCTGCTGTCGTTCTAAAAGCAAAGAAAGGTTGAGATTTCCCAACCTCAACCTGTCTCTTGTTTCATTATTTAAATGAATTATTTGTTTAAGCCGTATTTTCTGTTGAACTTATCGATACGTCCACGAGCCTGAGCTGCTTTCTGCTGTCCTGTGTAGAATGGATGGCATTTGGAACAGATTTCAACATGGATATCTTTTTTAGTAGATCCTGTTACGAATGTGTTTCCGCAGTTGCAGGTTACAGTTGCCTGATAGTAGTTCGGATGGATTCCTTCGCGCATGATTTTCACCTCTCTATATTTCTCTATTTTTCTATTCGTATTAACTTCACGAAATTGCTAATTTATTTCGCAGCTTTCTGATTATAACACACTGAATATATAAATGCAAGCTGTTTATAAAAATTTCTGTTTTTTTGCGGTCTGTATAAATTCTTCATTCGTTTTCGTTCTGGAGAACATATTCAGAATCTGTTCAACCGCATCTTCTGCCTTCAGACTGTTCAGGGCACGGCGCATATTATATACCACTTCCTGCTCGTCCTTTGTAAGAAGAAGGTCCTCACGTCTGGTTCCTGATTTCTGGATATCGATTGCCGGGAAGACTCTCTTTTCCTGCAGTTTACGGTCAAGAACAAGTTCCATGTTACCGGTTCCCTTAAACTCTTCATAGATAACGTCATCCATCTTGCTTCCGGTATCTACAAGTGCCGTAGCAAGGATCGTCAGGCTTCCGCCCTCTCTCATATTACGGGCAGCACCGAAAAATCTCTTCGGCATATGAAGGGCAGCCGGATCAAGACCACCGGACAGCGTTCTTCCGCTCGGAGTCACGCAGAGGTTATATGCTCTCGCAAGTCTTGTGATGGAATCCAGAAGGATCGTTACCTCCTGCTTATGTTCTACAAGACGACGGGCACGCTCCACAACCATCTCGGATACACGTCTGTGATGTTCCGGAAG
>CAVFJK010000046.1:4360-11766 GCA_963622815.1 Ruminococcus bicirculans (ex Wegman et al. 2014) | reverse complement strand
CTACATGAGAGATTACACAGAAGATGAAAAAGGTCGTATCGCAAAAGTAAACTTTGATCATATCAGAGTAGTTTCCGGAAAAGAAAAGATATAGAACAGATTTTGCGATACTTTTTATATACATAAGATAAGAAGCAGGATTTTCTGGTAAAGTGCAGTTTCCCCTCTCATACTTAACCAGACCGGAAAATCCTGCATGAAATTAAAGAACGCTGAAGGAATAGTTCGAAATTCGAAATGATAATTCTAAACAGGTAATATTTGAAAATTTATAATTAGTTAAGACATTATATAGTAAATCATGCTATAATAAAAAAGTGTATGTAATAATACGGTTACTGAGAATAGAGTAAGCAGTGATACTATACATAAGAAAGAAAACGATGCAATACAGAACTACTACAGATTTATTAAAAAAGGGAGAAACAGATGAAGCATCAGGCAAGAAAACAAAAGAGAAGTCAATACATGCCTGTCGTGATTGTCTGCATATTGATTTTAGTGCTGGCAGTTATTGGGCTGGGAACACATTTCATTAAGAAATATATTCCTACAAAAGAGAGAATGGACCTTACAGAATACTATGGACAGCCAGGAGACGGAGAGATGGCAGTCATTCTGGGAACAAGTATTATGGATGAGAGAGCGCTGATGTCCGGTGATCAGATTTACCTTCCGCTTGATATGGTAAATACATATCTGAACCAGAGATATTACTGGGACAGTGCGAATCAGCAGATTCTCTATGCAACACCATCGGAACTCCAGTACTATCCGGCAGCAGAAACAGGAGACGGAGATGTATGGCTGAAAGACGGAAACGTTTATCTGCGTCTTGGATTTGTACAGAAGTTTACGGATCTGGATGCATATGTATATGAGAATCCGAACAGAATTGCAATCCAGTATAAATTTACCGGAGTACAGACAACAACTGTTTCAAAAAGTACCAGTATCCGTTACCAGGGTGGAATTAAATCTCCGATCCTGACAGACGTGAATGCCGGTGATACTCTGCTCTATCTGGAAGAGCTGGAAGACTGGGCAAAAGTTGCTACAATGGACGGTTATATCGGATATGTGCAGAAAGATACGATTTCTGCAGCAGAATCAAAAGATTTTGAGAGAACCTTTGAGAAAGAAGCATATACATATCTTACAATGGATGGAAAAGTGAACATGAGCTGGCATCAGGTGACCAGCCAGGATGCAAATGCTTATCTGGCAGATTCGATTGCGAATGTCAGCGGATTGAATGTAATTTCACCAACCTGGTACTATATTCAGGATACAGCAGGAAATATCGGAAATATCGCATCCGCAGATTATGTGGCACTGGCACATGAAAGAGGATTGAAAGTCTGGGGACTGATCGATAACTTTACTGCAGAAGTCAGTACAACAGATACGCTTTCACAGCTGTCATCCAGACAGAATATGATTCAGCAGCTGATTCAGTCAGCAACATCAGTTGGATTGGATGGAATCAATGTAGATTTTGAGACCCTCAGTGAAGATGCAGGACCGCATTTCCTGGAATTTTTAAGAGAACTTTCGATAGAATGTCATAAGAATAATCTGGTACTTTCAGTAGATAACCCGGTTCCGGAAGACTTCACCAGTCATTATGACCGCAGGGAACAGGGGCTTGTAGTTGATTATATCGTTATCATGGGATATGATGAACATTATGTTGGATCTGATGCTGGTTCGGTAGCTTCTTTACCATGGGTAGAACAGGGCGTGCAGGATACGATCGCAGAAGCTCCGGCAGAAAGAACGATCCTTGCAGTTCCATTTTATACAAGACTCTGGAAGACAACCGGCGGAGCTCTGACCAGTGAGGCGATTGGCATGGATGAGGCGCAGAATGTGCTTACGGAAAATGGTGTGGAAGCTGTATGGGACGGAAGTGTCAGCCAGAATTATGCAACATTTGAAAAAGATAATTCTACTTACCAGATTTGGCTGGAAGATGCACAGTCGATTGCAGAAAAAGTAAAACTGATTCCGAAGTATAATCTTGCAGGAGTTGCGCAGTGGAAGCTTGGCTTTGAGAACAGCAGCATCTGGCAGACGATCAGTGATAACTTACAGTAAAATAAAAAATGGCAAAATAAATGCTCTGCAGAGAAGAAAACTGCAGAGCATTTTGTTTACATACATATTAAAACCATACACGTATCATACTACCAATAGAAAAAAGGTCCATAAATGGAAGGAGGCCGGTACTTTCGTACCGGCGCGTATGAAAAAGAAAAATATTTTATAGAAGACGTTTGCCTTCTATGACTACTACTATATATGATAAATGTGAAAAAAGTATGGTGTAAATTTGAAGAAATTGTGAAGAATATAATGAAATCCCCTGATCTGTAGGTATGATCAGGGGATTTATCGTTCATATATCAGAACTTCTTCCAGGTGCCTTTAAAGAAGAGAAGCATCAGTGGGAAGATTTCCAGTCGTCCGGCCAGCATGTCGAAGATCATGACACATTTGGAAAGGTAGGAGAAAGAACTGAAGTTTCCCATTGGACCTACGATTTCCAGACCCGGGCCGATGTTGTTCAGTGTCGAAGCTACCGCAGTAAAGTTGGTTACAAGATCAAAATTATCAATGGAAACCAGCAATACGGATGCTGCAAAAATCAGAAGATACACACTCAGATAAATATTAGTGGATCTTAAGATATCATGTCCGACCGTTTTGGCATCCATTTTGATTTTTTTGACTGCATTCGGATGCAGGTATAACTGAAATTCTTTTTTGGCTGCTTTGCACAGGATCAGAATTCGTGAAACTTTGATTCCACCGCCGGTACTGCCGGCACATGCACCAACGAACATCAGAAGCACGAGGATTGTTTTTGACAGGGCCGGCCACTGGTTAAAGTCCGTACTGGAGAAACCGGTTGTCGTAATGATCGATCCAACCTGAAAGGCTGCCTGCTGGAAAGCCTCGCCAAGATTTCGGAATAGGTGTGCAGTGTTTAATCCGATAATTATAATAGAGGCAAGGATGATCCCAAAATAATAACGTACTTCTTCAAATTTGAATGCCTGCATAAATTTTCCCGTAAGAAGAAGGTAGTATGCAGAAAAATTGACCCCAAAAAGAATCATAAAGAGCGTTGTGACAACCTAACAGTAAGTACTGTAACTGGCCATACTGTCATTTGCGATACCAAATCCACCGGTACCGGCAGTACCAAATGTAATACATAAGGTATCAAACAGCGGAACCCTGCCGATCAGAAGAAGGATAATCTGAATCAGAGTCATTCCGATGTAGATCGTATAAAGGATCTTGGCGGTCTGCTGAACCTTTGGAACCAATTTGCTTACGGAAGGCCCCGGACTTTCTGCTTTCATAAGATTCATATGGTAGCCGCCTGCCAGCGGAAGCAGTGACAACAGGAATACCAATACACCCATACCTCCGATCCAGTGTGTAAAGCTTCTCCACAAAATAATGCAGTGAGGCTGGATCTCAACATCAGTCAGAATACTGGAACCGGTAGTGGTAAAGCCGGATACCGTTTCAAAAACAGCATCGATCGGATGAGGGATCGTCCGACTCAAAATAAACGGAACCGCACCCAAAATACAGAGTGCCAGCCAGCTCAAAGCAACAGCCACACAGCCGTCCTTTGTATAAAAAACTTTGTTTTTGGGTTTGCGGAGCGTCAGTGGAAGTCCGACGATCAGGCACACAGTCATGGAGATCAGGAAGGAGAAGAAATCCTGTTCCTGATAAATAAGTGCCGTGATACATGGAAGCACCATAAATATTGCCTGAAAATTGCATACCCATCCGACAATATAAGCAATAATTCGAAAATTCATCTGTCTGCACCTCTTTTTTAAGCAAGAATATCCCGGATATCGCGAAGTCCCTTATGAGTGGTGACGATGATCACGTTATCACCAATCTGAATGGAATCCTGTCCTCTTGGGATTCTGACAGTGCCGCCTCGTGTAAGACAGCAGACCAGAAGATTGCTTTTCAGATTGAGCCTGGAGAGCGGGATTCCGACTACAGGTGAGTTATCACGGATAATAAATTCCAGTGCTTCTGCCTGATTATCGAGAACGTGATAAAGTGTTTCTACATTACTTCCGATGGTGTTCTGCATGGCACGCACGTACCGGAGAATAGAGTCGGAGGTAATATATTTAGGATAGATCACGCTTCCGATATCGAGCTCATCGATAACATCTTTATAAGGAAGACGGTTTACCTTTGCAATCAGTTTGGCCTGAGTCAGGTTCTTTGCAGACAGGGAAAGGAAAATATTTTCCTCATCCATGTTTGTCAGAGTGACAAAGGATTCTACTGTGGAAAGTCCTTCTTCCATAAGCAGGGCACGGTCAGTTCCGTCACCACAGATGATCGTTGCATTTGGAAGCATTTCGCTGAGTTCTTCGCAGCGCTCTTTATTTTTATCAATGATCTTGACATTGATCTTCAGATCAGACAGCGTTTTTGCAAGATAGTAAGAAATCGTGCCTCCGCCGATGATCAGGGTATTTTTGACCTGATGAGTCTTAAGTCCGATCTTTTTGAAGAAAAGAGCAGTGTTCTTCGGCGTTGCAATAATAGAGATGAAATCACCATTATGCACCAGATGATCACCGCCCGGGATGCTTAAGGTTGTTTTGCTTTCGATTGCACAGAAGAGGACATCGCAGCGATATTTGTCTGTGATCTGAGAGACAGACATTCCGTCCAGTTCAAATTCCGGGAGAACCTTGAATTTAAGCAGTTCTACACGACCCCTGGAAAAAGGATCAATCTTGATTGCTGCCGGAAAACGCAGGAGTCTTGAAATTTCTCTTGCGGTGGCCAGTTCTGGATTGATGATCATGGACAGACCAAGTCTTTCCTGAATAAAACCTATTTCCTTGCTGTAAATAGGATTACGTACACGGGCAATTGTCTGACAATGACCGGTTTTCTGTGCGATCAGACAGCATAGCAGATTTAATTCATCAGAAGCAGTGACCGCGATCATGATATCAGCAGTTTTGACACCGGCTTCCATAAGCGTATTGATGCTGGCACCATTACCAATGATTCCCATGGCATCGATATCTTCCGTAAGATTATTGATGACGTCAGCGTCTGTATCGATCAGTGTAAGATCGGTATCTTCTTCCTGTAATTGTTCTGCAAGGGTGCTTCCAACTTTGCCGCACCCGACAATTATAATATGCATGTTTTCCTCCGTAAAAAGAATATAATTATTATAAACGTTTCCATTATATCACTGTATATGAGTATTTTAAATATTTAAAATAGTTTTTGCCGAAAAATCATGGTATATTAATAAATACAAAAGAAAATTTCGGAGATGTATGATACATACAAATATAGATTCAGAAGTCAGAAAAGGAGTTTTTTATGGACACAGTCAGTGAAACTGTCAATAAAGTGGATGAAGGTCTGCAGGAAATGGGTGTCGGCAGCGTGAAGGACAGCCTGAAAGACCTTTTGAACTTTAAACAGTATATAGAAAATCAGATTCCGTCAGTTATGGGATTCTGTATTAAAGTAGTTCTTTCTGTCATTGTATTTTTTGTGGGAAGAAAGATCATTAAGTGGATTCTGAAGGTTATGAGGCGCTCTCTGGAGAGGGCGAATGTGGATGCAGGAGTGATCCAGTTTGCCTCTTCGGCGGGAAAAGCAGTTTTGTATGTGCTTCTGATAATCAATATTGCAGTCAGTCTTGGAGTGAAGGAGTCTTCTGTGGCGGCACTGCTTGGTACAGCCGGTGTTACCGTGGGTCTTGCTCTGCAGGGCGGACTTGCGAATCTGGCCGGAGGCGTCTTACTTTTATTGTTTAAGCCGTTTGTGGTAGGCGATTATATCATTCAGGACCAGTCAAACGGATGTGAGGGAACGGTAGCGAAGATTGAAATCTGCTATACAACACTCTTAAGTATCGATAATAAGAAAATTGTTGTGCCGAATGGAACTTTATCAAACAGTACGATCATTAACGTAACTGCAAAGGAAAATCGTAAACTTGAGATCAAAGTTGGAATTTCCTATGAGGCGGATATTCAGAAAGCAAAGAGAATTCTGGAAAAAATCCTGAAAGAAGATCCGGATACAAAGAGTGATACAAGAGAAATGGTCGTGTTTGTGGACGAGCTTGCTGACAGTGCTGTGATCATGGGACTTCGTGTCTGGGTACCGACGGAGCGCTACTGGCCGACGAAATGGAGACTGAACCAGCGGATCAAAGAGGAATTTGATGCAAATGGAATTGTGATTCCGTATAATCAGATGGATGTGTATGTGCATCAGTCAAAATAATATATGAATATGAAGTTTGACAGAGGTTTACGTTCTGGGAAAAGATCTCCAAATGTAAACCTTTTCGATTACATGGTTGACAATTGCAAAAACGTGTGTTAATTTATTAACCAGATAACAGATGAGTGGTCGTTACTGTTCACAGTAATGAATTGTCATCATGAGGAGGAGAAAAATGAGCACAGTAGCAGCAACCAGAAGTAAAACTTATGATATTGTTTATATTGCCGTATTTGCAGTGATCATGGCAATCTGTTCCTGGATTTCCATTCCGGCAGCAGTACCGTTTACACTGCAGACCTTTGGCGTTTTTGTAGCAGTAGGAGTCCTTGGCGGAAAAAGAGGAACACTTTCCGTACTGGTATTTATTCTGCTTGGAGCAATCGGAGTACCGGTATTTGCAGGATTTTCCGGTGGAATCGGTGTTCTTGCCGGAACAACAGGCGGATATATCATCGGATTCCTTTTTTCCGCACTTGTTATGTGGGCAATGGAAAAACTGCCGGGTAAAAAATCTGTAATGCAGATCGTATCCATGATCGTCGGACTGATCGTATGCTATGCGTTTGGTACTGCATGGTTTATGGTAGTTTACAGCAGAGCGAACGGAGCTGTTGGACTTGCAACTGTTCTTGGATGGTGTGTCATTCCATTTATCATTCCGGATGTCATCAAGATCGTTCTGGCATATGGACTTTCCAGAAAGCTTCGTAAATTTGTAGCATGATCCGTTTAAGACCTCATCATGGAATGTGTCTTGCATATTTTGAGGGAAAAGGCTACAGTGACAGTTTTACCGTAAATATGCAGCAAATGCTGGAAATTTTTGAGAATGGAACGGATGTGGAGCTGACCGCAGCTGGTGATGAGATCTGTAAAGCATGTCCGAATCTTCAGAATGGAAGCTGCCTGAGTGCAGAGCTGGTAGAAGGCTTTGACCGTGAGGTGCTGAAGGCGTGTAACCTGAAGGAAAAAGCACACATGACATTTCACGAATTTGTGGATAATGTGCAGAGAAATGTGATCGAGAGTGGCAAACGTGTGGAAATCTGCGGGAATTGTCAGTGGAATGAAATCTGCAG
>CAVFJK010000046.1:0-4350 GCA_963622815.1 Ruminococcus bicirculans (ex Wegman et al. 2014) | reverse complement strand
CAAAGAGAGCAGATGGCAGAAGTAAAATATTAAAATATGAGTACAAAACGGATCGCCCGGAAGCATCAGCAGCAAGATGTTTTCTGGCGATTTTTTGATATTTGGCTTGCGGATTCCGGCTTTTTATTTTAAGATATTAGACAGAAAATGCTTGTATGTGAACAGGAGGAAACAGATCATGAAGAAAAAAATAGATGTATTTGAATATATGGGAGAAATCCTGAATGGAGTCAGAAATGGTGTGCTGATCACCGGCAAGGCAGATGAAAGAGTGAATTCCATGACAATCTCATGGGGAATGGTCGGTGTAGAATGGGGAAAACCAATCTTTACTACATTTATAAGAGAAAGTCGTTTTACAAGAAGCCTTATTGAGAAAAACGGCGAATTTACAGTCAATATTCCGATGGATGAAAACGCAAAGAAAATCCTTGGCTTCTGTGGTTCCAAATCCGGAAGAGATATTGATAAGGCAAAAGAGATCGGTCTGACATATGAAGAGCCGGAAATGATTTCCGTACCGGGAGTAAAAGAACTTCCGTTGACACTGGAATGTAAAGTAGTCTATAAACAGACACAGGATACAGATGCAATGACAGAAGAGAACAGAGAAAAATTCTATCCGCAGGATGTAGACAGTCTGTTCACAGGTTCTAATAAAGATACACATGTAGCATATTACGGCGAGATCGTAAATGCATATGTGATTGAATAAACAGAATAGTAATAAAAGTGTGCAGCTCCCCGGGAATGGGGAGCTGTTTTTACGTAGACAGATATGCGCACCATTCCGCATTTATGTCATAAAATATAGAGACACATTTTTTGTGACAGAAAGGATTTGCTCATGGAAAATTATCAGATGAACCGTCCATGCGACCGCCCATATAATGCAACCTGCGGAATGGCAAAAGAGATGATGTCCGGTCAGCAGTGTTCCTGCCGGAATAATTCCAGAAATCAATCGTCCCGTCTTTCTCCTTGTCCATGTCATCTTCCGGATGCAAAGACGAGAGATGCTGAAATGTATACACATATTGATCAGATGGAAGCAGCCATGGCATATGTTCCCTGCCAGAAGTTCACGACAACGTATGATCTTGGTTATGCCCTGAAAGTCGGAACAGTTTTTCCGCAACTTTGTAAACCATTCTGTGGAAAGAGAGGTGGTCAGAGATGATGCAGCGTAATCAGTGCACTGCCAGAGAAAAGCTGATGAACCGTATCAATGAAGTAAGCTTTGCAGTAAATGATGTTCTGCTTTATCTGGATACACATCCCTGCTGCGAAGAGGCGCTTTCTTTTTATCAGGAATGTGAACAGGAACGTCAGAAACTGATGAAAGAATATGCGCAGTGTTATGGCCCGCTGACCGTAGATGCTGCCCTGGAATCCGGCGGTGATACATGGAAATGGGTGCAGCAGCCGTTCCCATGGGAATCGGAAGGAGGTTGCAGATAATATATGTGGAATTATGAAAAAAGACTTCAATATCCGGTAAATATTAAGACTCCAAACGCTAAGATCGCGCAGTATATCATGAGTCAGTATGGTGGTCCAGACGGTGAAATCGGTGCATCACTCCGCTATCTTTCCCAGCGATTTACCATGCCGAACCGTATGGCTGCCGCTGTGTTAAATGATATCGGCACCGAGGAACTGGCTCACCTGGAAATAGTTTCCACGATCGTACACCAGCTGACAAAAAATCTTTCCATGGAAGAAATTGAAAAGAACGGATTCGGACCGTATTATATCGATCATACAGTGGGCGTATGGCCGCAGGCAGCCGGAGGCGTTCCGTTTAATGCCTGTGAATTTCAGAGCAAAGGCGATCCGATCACAGACCTGTTCGAAAACCTCGCTGCGGAACAGAAGGCCCGGTCAACCTACGATAATATTCTTCGTGTTGTCCGTGACATTCCGGAGATTGCAGATCCGATTCGTTTTCTCCGAGCAAGAGAAGTCGTACACTTCCAGCGGTTTGGAGAGGCACTTCGCTCCATACAGGAACAGCTTGATGCGAAGAACTTCTATGCGTTCAATCCAAGTTTTGACTGCCCGTGTGAAGCATCCTGCAAAAATTCATAGAGAACAAGAAAAATCAATGAGACCTGGGAGCAGATGCTTCCAGGTTGCTTAAAGTTTTACAATTCCCCACATCCATGTTATTATGATAGCGCATTAAAACACGAAAGGGAAAATATCTATGGAATTTCTGGTACTTGGGATTTTCTGTGCATTGCTCATTGCATGCATTATAAGAGGGAAATCTATATTATATGCACTTCTGGCAGGGCTGATCATTTTCAGCCTTTATGGAAGAAAACAGGGTTACACCTGGCGTCAGGCAGGAACGATTCCTGCGATCATCTGCTATACGGTGCATCTGATAAAACCGTCTACATTTTTATTGATGACCTTTCTTCTGAACTGTCTGATCTCAGTACTGACAGGAACTGCCTTTGGAACAGCGGCAACGATCGGTGTAGTTTGCGCAACAATGGCATCGGTGCTTGGAATCCAGCCGTGGATGACTGGTGGTGCAATCCTTTCAGGAGTATATTTTGGAGACCGTTGTTCACCTGTTTCAACAAGTGCGCTTCTGGTGGCAGAGCTGACAGAGACAGGCATTTACAAAAATATAAGAAATATGATAAAAAGTGCGGCAGTGCCATTCCTCATTACCTGCCTTCTTTATCTGATCGTCAGCATGCAGCTTCATGGAAAGACTGACATGCCGGATCTTGTGCATGTTTTCAGCGGTGAATTTCAGAGCAGCTGGATCGCGTTGCTGCCAGCAGCGGTTATCCTGATATTATCGGTCATGCAGGCAGGAGTAAAAATTGCCATGATCGCAAGTATCCTCACTGCATTGCCAATCTGTATCGGATTACAGGGCATGTCACTTATTGAGCTGCCACAGCTTCTTTTGACCGGCTTTCATTCGACAGATACAACCGTGGCTGCCATGTTAAATGGCGGAGGAATTACTTCTATGTTAAAGGTAGGGACAATTGTCTGCATTTCTTCTTCGTATTCGGGAATTTTTCAGGAGACAGGAATTCTGGACCGGCTTCAGAAAATGGTCGATACACTTGCCGGCAGAACAAAACCATATTTTGCAGTGTTGATCACGGCAATCCTGACCAGTGTCGTTGCCTGTAACCAGACCCTGGCAATCATGCTTACAGATCAGCTCTGCAATAAAACAGAACCGGATAAACTACACTTTGCAAATGAGCTGGAAGACAGTGCTGTGATCATAGCACCATTGGTACCCTGGTCGATCGCGTGTGCAGTTCCGCTTACGGCAGCAGGCGCTCCGGGATATAGTGTCCTGTTTGCTGCGTTTCTGTATCTGGTTCCATTGTGCAATTTAGTGTTAAAAAAATAACTGCCCTATTGTAAATTGTTTAAAATAGTGGTATTCTGTAAGAAATTGAATAATAAAAATAACAGGTGCTGATGTTATTGACCATCAGTTAAAAGGGAAACAGGTGTAAGTCCTGTACGATCTCGTCACTGTATTCAGGGAATGCGGAGTCATGTGTTTTTACACAGTCACTGGGAAACTGGGAAGACGATATCCGTGTAAAGATCTGTAAGTCAGGAAACCTGCCTGCTATTGGTACGGGGATTTCATATTCCGGATCACGAGTAATTGGTTGTACCATAATCCAGAAACTCTTAGCCCGGTGCAGGAGTTTTTTTATTTTGAAGAGTGTTGACAACCTTTGAAAAATAAAATCCTGTCCGGCATAATCCGTACTTTGTTATTCATTTTAATTTTCATGAAAAACAGGTACAGGAGGAAAAAGACATGAAAAACAAGATCGTAAAAGCAATGGCACTGGCGATGACTGTAGCAACAGTTACAATGATGGGATCTGCAAGTATTTATGCTTCCGATGATACTGCTGATACAGCAACAGAAGAAACCGCAGATATAGAAGAAACAGATGCCACAGATGCTTCTGACGATGACCAGGCAGCAGCTGATGAAGTTGCAGCACTGATTGACAAAATTTATGTACAGGAAAGAACCGACACAACTGACGAAGACTGTAAAGCAGCTAAAGAAGCATGGGATGCTCTGACAGATGCTCAGAAAGAACTGGTTGAAGGTGAAGAAGCAAGCCCGGAATATTTCGGAGCAGATACAGGTGATGCTTCTCAGGATGATCCACGTAACCAGGATGAGATCGGTGAGAACGAACTTCTTGTTGTAAGTTTTGGTACATCCTTCAATGACAGCCGTGCACAGGATATCAAAGGAATCGAAGACAAACTTCAGGAAGCATATCCGGACTGGTCTGTAAGACGTGCATTTACAGCACAGATCATCAT
>CAVFJK010000045.1:3433-18815 GCA_963622815.1 Ruminococcus bicirculans (ex Wegman et al. 2014) | reverse complement strand
GTTCCATACAGGATAAGATAACCCGGTAACTCTGATTCTGTATATCTTATTACAATTTGCCCGGATTTATGTTAAATTAAAAGAAATTATTTTGTTAGTGAAACTGATTGAAAAAAATTATTTTATTGCAGGGAGGGCTCGTATGTCACTTCAGTTTATCATAGGAAATTCCGGCGCGGGAAAATCTTTTACTGCTTATCAGAACGTGATTCGTGAAGCAATCGATCATCCGGAAAAAATGTTTTATGTCATCGTTCCGGAGCAGTTTACGATGCAGACGCAGAAGATACTGGTTGAGATGCATCCGCAAAAAGGAATTCTGAATATTGATGTCCTGAGTTTTGAACGACTGGCTTACCGTGTATTTGAGGAAGTGGGCGGAGATACCCGTAAGGTACTGGAAGAAACAGGAAAAAACATGATTCTTCAGAAAATGGTGCAGATGAATCAGAAGAAACTGACCTATCTGAAAAATCAGATGAAGAAATCCGGTTATCTGGATGAGGTGAAATCACTGATCTCTGAGTTTATGCAGTATGAAGTCCATGAAGAAGAACTGGATAAGATGATCGAGGATGCATCTGACAAGCCGCTCCTTCAGATGAAACTGAAAGATGTGGCTGTTCTTTATCAAGCTTTTCGGGACTATCTGTCGGATCATTTTATGACAGCAGAGGAAGTACTGGAAGTTCTGGCAAAAGAGATTCCGTTTTCTAAAAAATTAAAGGGAAGCACTGTCGTACTGGATGGATATACCGGTTTTACTCCGGTGCAGCATACCGTTATCAGGGAACTTCTGCAGGTATGTGAGCGTGTATCTGTGACCGTGACGATGGATGTCAGAGAACAGCTGCTTGCAAAAGGAAAACCGCATGAACTGTTTTATATGAGCCATAAGATGATTCGCTCGCTTTCAGAATTTACAAAGGATATGGAAGAACCAATCTGGATAAAACCAGGCAGTGAGTCCAGATTTGCGGATGCTCCTGCACTGAATTTTCTTGAGCAGAATCTGTTTCGTTACCACAGAAAAACTTATGAAAAAGAGCAGGACGAGGTACAGATCTTTCAGGCAGGAAACCCGGAAAGAGAGATGGAGGAGACTGCAAGACGGATCAGCAGACTGATTCGTGAGAAGGAATATCGTTATGGACAGATCGCCGTCATTACGGGAAATCTGGAAGAATACGGAAGTATTGCACGCCATGTGTTTGAGGATGCGGGAATTCCTTTTTTTGTAGATGAGAAACATTCGATATTGATGAACCCGTTTGTAGAGTATCTGCGTGCCGCTCTTGAAATGGTTGTGCAGGGATTCAGTTATGAGAGCGTTTTTCGTTATCTGCGGTGCGGAATGTCCGATCTTTCGCGCGGAGAGGTGGATATCCTGGAAAACTATGTGATCGCACTTGGTATCCGTGGATTCCGTAAATGGAAGGAGCCGTGGGTGAGAATCTACCGAGGCATGGATCCGGCTGCCATCATGGAAATCAATGAGATCAGGGAACGGTTTGTGGAGGAGATTCAGGAACTGGCAGAAGGTTTTTCGGGAAAAAAGAAGACGATCGGAGAGTACAGCAGATATCTGTATGATTTTATCGTAAAGAGTCATGTACAGGAAAAACTGAAACAACAGGAACTGACCTTTAAGGCGCAGGGCGACCGTGCCATGGAAAAAGAATATGCGCAGATCTATGGAATAGTCATGGAACTTCTTGATAAAATGGTCAGCATTCTTGGTGAGGAGACTGTCGCACCGGAGGAATTCCGACAGCTTCTGGAAACCGGTATGACACAGGCAAAAGTGGCGTTGATTCCGCCGGGAGTCGACCAGGTTCTGATTGGTGATATGGAGAGAACACGACTGAAAGATATCCGGGCACTGTTCTTTGTCGGAGTCAATGAAGGCTGTATTCCGAAAAATACGGAGTCCGGTGGAATCCTTACAGAGATGGACAGAGATTTTCTGGGAGGACAGGGAATCGAACTGGCACCTGGACCAAAAGAACTGATGAATATGCAGCGTTTTTATCTGTACCTGAATATGACAAAACCCTGCGAAAAACTAATACTTTCCTATAGCCAGTCAAATGGTAAAGGAGAAGCAGTGGGACCGGCTTTTCTGATCCGTACGATACAGATGCTTTTTCCGAAGATACGTACAGAGCGCGCAGAGGAACCAGAAGATGAACTGGAACTTCTGGAAACACCGAATACTTCTATCGGCTATTTACTGGAAAATCTGACCGATGAAGAAAAACGTAAAGAGAATCCGCTGTTTGCCGAACTTTACAGCTGGTATCTGAACAGTCCGAAATATCGTACAGTAGCAGAAAAACTGGCAGATGCAGCATTCCTTCATAAGCCTGTGGACCAAATCAGTAAAAGTGTGGCAAAAGCATTGTACGGAGAAATCTCTCCGAATGGAGCGACCAGACTGGAGCGTTTTTCTGCCTGTGCATTTGCTCATTTCCTGAAATACGGTCTTGAAGTTACAGAACGGGCGGAGTATGAATTCAGAGCCATGGATATGGGAAATATCATTCATCAGGCTCTGGAAGATTTTGCAAAAGAGCTCCGTGATAAACAGTTGGAGTGGAGTGAACTTAAGGATGACGAACGGGACGCGATCGCAGATGCATGTCTCGATAAGGTAGCTGCGGATTATGGGAATACGATCCTTCAGAGCAGTGCGAGAAACCATTATATGATCGAACGTACAAGACGTATTCTCCGAAGAACCGTCTGGGCCCTGCAGGAACAGCTGAAGAACGGAAAATTCCGCCCGGAAGGATTTGAAGTCTCCATAGGGGGAGGCCGCATAGACCGTCTGGATGTCATGAAAGAAGATAATAAGGTTTATGTAAAGATCATTGATTACAAAACCGGAAATACTTCTTTTGACCTGGTCAGCATTTATTATGGCTTACAGATGCAGCTGGTCGTATATATGGATGCGGCGATGCAGGCAGAACAGAGAAAACATCCGGACTGTCAGATCCGACCGGCGGGAATCTTTTATTACAATGTAAAAGATCCGATGCTCCAGAAAGAAATGGAAGAAGATCTGGATGAACTGGATCCGGAGATATTCAAAAAGCTGAAAATGAATGGTCTTGTCATGGAAGACAGGGATGTGATCGAGAGTCTGGATAGGACAACGATCTCACTGCCATTGTCCTATACGACAAAAGGAGCGCTTCGTAAAGGTTCTTCCGTGGCAAGTGAGACAGAATTTGAACTTCTGGATGCTTATGTAAAGAAAAAGATTACAGATATCAGGGAATCGATACTGGACGGAAATACAGAAGTTTCGCCTTATGAGATGGGAAACCGCAATGCCTGTACGTATTGTCCGTATCAGGGAACCTGTGGATTTGACCGTAAGATTCCGGGATATGAGTTCCGCAGACTCAAGCAGTTTGCTGATGAAGAGATTTGGAAAGCGTTTGCAAAGGAGGTGGAAGACTGATGGGAGTAACATGGACCGAAGAACAGCAGAAAGTTATTTCGCTTCGTGACAGAAATATTCTGGTAAGTGCCGCGGCAGGTTCCGGAAAGACAGCCGTGCTCGTACAGAGAATCTTAAGCAAGATCATGGATCCGGAGCGGCCAATCGATATTGACCGGCTTCTGATCATGACCTTTACACGTGCTGCTGCGGGAGAAATGAAAGAACGTATCTCTGCGGCGATAGATCAGACGTTGTACGATAATCCGGATAATGAACATCTGCAGAGACAGGCATCACTGATCCATAATGCACAGATCACAACAATTGATGGATTCTGTGCTTATATCATCCGAAACTATTTTCATATGATCAATCTGGACCCGGGATATCGAACTGCAGAAGAAGGTGAGCTGAAACTTCTGCGTGAGGATGTCATGAAAGAAGTTCTGGAAGATGCCTATGACAAAAAAGATGAAAAATTTTTAAGCCTTGTGGAATGCTATGCGACGGGGAAGACCGACGATGAGATCCGAGATATGATCTATAAACTGTATGATGCTTCCATGAGTCATCCGTTCCCGGAAGAATGGATTCAGGAATGCCTGAATGTGTATCAGGTGGATTCTCTGGAAGCTCTCCACGATACGCCGTGGATGAAACTGATCTGGGATGCAGCAGATGAGAGCATCGCTCAGGTACGGGAGTTCCTTTCCAGAGCGACCGCAATCTGCCGGGAAGCGTCAGGACCTTATTTTTATGAAGCGGCGCTGGACGATGATATTCTTCTGCTCAGAGAGGCAGAGGCAATGGCAGAAGCGCGTGATTACAATGGCCTTTCCGAACTTCTTAAAAATCATAAATATGCCCGGCTTTCAACGAAAAAAGATCAGGCAGTAGATGAGGAAAAGAAAATACAGGTCAAAGATCTCCGCGACAGTGCAAAGGGACTCTGGAGTGAGCTGACGGAAAAATATTTCAATCAGACCGAAGAACAGATCCTTGTGTATCTGCAGTATTGCCGCAGGCCAATGGAAGGGCTGGCAGAGATCACACTGCAGTTTAAAGATGCTTTTACAGAGAAAAAAAGAGAAAAGAACATACTGGATTTTACAGATATGGAACATTTCGCACTGGAGATCCTGATGAAAAAAGAAGGGGATACGGTGACACCGAGTGCAGCTGCCCGGGAATTATCTGCCCGTTATGACGAGGTCATGGTGGATGAATATCAGGACAGTAACCTGGTACAGGAAATGATCACAAATCTGGTATCCGGATGGGCTGATAAACGTAAAAATATCTTTATGGTCGGGGATGTAAAACAGAGTATCTACCGTTTTCGACTGGCGAGACCGGAACTGTTTATGGAAAAATATCATACGTATTCCCTTGAAGACAGTCAGGAGCAGAGAATCGACCTGCATAAAAATTTCCGAAGCAGAGGTGAAGTACTGGCATCTGTCAATTACTTGTTCCGTCAGATCATGGGGGACGACCTTGGCGGTATCACCTATGATGATGAGAATGCACTTTATACAGGGGCATCCTTTCCGGAGAAAGCAGATGGCAGAGAACCGGAGACGGAAGTACTTCTGATCGAAAAAGACGGAGAAGAACTTGAAGAAGAACAGGGAAACCAGACCGTACAGGAACTCGAAGCGCTGGCAATCGCACAGCGGATTCAGAAGATCGTTGGCGTAGAGGAAGTTCTGGATAAAGAAACCGGTATGTACCGTAAAGCCGGTTATGGAGATATTGTTATTCTTCTGCGTACTTCTACAGGCTGGGCGGAACCGTTCAGCCAGGTACTCGCATCAAAAGGAATCCCTGTTTATACAGCGTCCAGAACGGGATATTTTTCAGCACAGGAAGTAGTGACACTTCTGAATTACCTGCGTATCTGCGATAATCCGATGCAGGATATTCCGATGACCGGTGTATTACACTCTGCGATAGGCGGATGCAGTGCTCAGGAACTGGCTATGATACGGAGCACCTGCCCGGACGGCATGCTTTATGAAAGTCTGCTTGCATACAGGGAGAGAGAAGCGGAGAATGATGAAGAAGCAGTTCTGAGAGAAAAAATCAGCCGTTTTCTTGAACTTCTGGAAGAAATGCGCTCCCTTGCCGTTTATACACCGGTTCATGAACTGATCCTTCATATCTTGCGAAAAACAGGTTATGGAGACTATGTGAGAGCAGTTCCGGGAGGTGCACAGCGAGGGGCAAATCTTCATATGCTGGTGGAAAAAGCGATGGATTATGAAAAGACCAGCTACCGAGGACTGTTTAATTTTGTTCGTTATATTGAGAAACTTCAGAAGTACGAGGTGGATTTTGGCGAGGTGAATCTGGCGGATGCCGGAAGCGGTGCAGTGCAGATCATGACGATTCACAAGAGTAAGGGTCTGGAGTTTCCAATCGTGTTTGCGGCAGGAATGGGGAAACAGTTCAATTTTCAGGATATCAATAATCGCTTTCTGATTCACCCGGATATGGGATTCGGGGTAGATGTTGTCCTTCCGGAAAAAAGACTGATCCTGTCAACTGTGCATAAACAGATCATCCGAAGACAGTTGAAGAGGGAGAGCCTCGGAGAAGAACTACGAGTTCTCTATGTGGCACTGACCAGAGCAAAAGAAAAACTGATCATCACAGGTACGATCGGGAAACTCGGGGATGTCCTGAAAGCGGTATCCTGGCAGATGGGACGAAGAGAAACATTGCTTCCAATCGGAACAAGAGGCGAGGCGAGAAGTTATTGGTCGTTTCTTTTGCCGGCACTTGCACGTCATGAATCTATGCTGCCGCTTTTTCGGGAGTATGGGATCACGGACCGACAGGCTCCTGTCTGCGAGATGGAAAATGCCGGATTTCTTGTGCATAAGGTGACGGTAGCAGAGCTGGTACAGGGGGAAATCCTTGGTCAGACGGACAGTCAGATGCAGGAAAAACTTCTGAAAGAATGGGACAGTGGGAAAGTTTATGATGAGGAGATACATGAGATTCTGGCAGGGAGATTTGCATTCCAATATCCGTATGCATATCTGAAAGAACTGCCGGTAAAAGTCAGTGTATCGGAACTTAAGAAGCGGAGCTGGCATGGGGAAGAGGATAAAGAAGATGCCCTGTTTTATGAAACAGAGACAGAGGAGATCATTCCGAGATTTGTTTCAGGGGAAAAAGAAGAATACCGTGGAGCGGCAAGAGGAACTGCCTATCACCGCCTGATGGAATGTCTGGATTATGCACAGATTGAAGATGCCCGCCAGATCCAGAAGCAGCTCCGTACCCTGACGGACAGTAAAAAAATGTCACAGGAGGAGGCTGAGTGTATACGGATTGCGGATATTCTGAAGTTTTTGGATTCAGAGATCGGACAGCGTATGAAAGCTGCAGCAGAACGAAAAGAACTGTATCGTGAACAGCCATTTGTCATCGCACAGAAGATGAATCAGATTGAGGAAGAGTGGAGCGGCGAAGAGACCGTACTGGTACAGGGAATCATAGATGCGTATTTTCTTGAGGATAATGAGATCGTACTGGTGGATTATAAGACGGATAAAGTATCTTCGGGTGGAGAACAGCATCTGATCGATCTGTATCATACACAGCTGGAAGATTACGCAGCGGCACTGGAGCGGATGCTTCAGAAAAAAGTAAAGGAAAGCTATATTTATTCGTTCACGCTTGGAAAGATGATACGGTTATAAAAATATCCCGTAGGACAGAGAGATTATACTCTCCATCCTGCGGGATATTTGTTTTTCAGGGTCTGGCCGACCAGTTTACCAAATCCGATCGGATAACCTTCGACACAGAGCAGGTGCCAGCCTTTTTCGTGAGCAGCCTCCTCCGGCTCGATATTCAATGTCTCGCCTTTAAGATAGCGTGTCAGACGCTGGTCGGAAACCGGAAGCGAGATCACGGCTTCTGCATCACCTTTTCGAAGGGCGAGGGCAAACGGCTGGGATGGCTCGAAACGGTTTTTCTTAAGGTCACCGAGATACAGACCGTTTCGAAGAAAGGTCAGTCCGCGGAAATCACCGGTTACCGGCGGCAGATAGTAGACTTTATCTTTTCGTGTTTCAACGCGGTTCCAGTCGAATGGCTGACCACCAAGGGTTTTCAGACCGATCTCATTCAGGAAAAGTTCCAGCCATTTTCTCGTTTCTGCATTTTGCTTTGCAGAAGACATCGTACCGATGAGGTCTGTGCGTCCTTCTTTACGGAACAGTGCGAGAAAGTGACCTTCTCCCTGCATCTTATGTGGGAAGAGGTGGACACTGCGTGTAAGTGACGGGTCTCCGTTTCCCCATTCAGGGACACCCGGGGTGAAACCTTCATATTCCGGAAGTTCCAGAAGTTCCATGTCGGGATGATTTTCCAGAAGATGGGAAACTACTTCTTCGTCTTCTTCCGGTGCAAACGTACAGGTGGAGTAGAGAAGCAGTCCACCCGGACGGAGCATATCGGCAGCCTGAAGGATCAGTTCTTTTTGGAGAACAGACAGTTCGTGAGATTTCTCCGGAGTCCAGTCACGTGCAAGCGCTTCTTCCTTACGGAACATACCCTCACCGGAGCATGGCGCATCAAGCAGAATCTTATGGAAAAATT
Organism: Ruminococcus bicirculans (ex Wegman et al. 2014); assembly: GCA_963622815.1. Classification (GTDB taxonomy): domain Bacteria; phylum Bacillota; class Clostridia; order Lachnospirales; family Lachnospiraceae; genus Blautia_A. Next base: position 10,744 of record CAVFJK010000045.1, on the reverse strand, counting down.
CCGGGAAACGTTCTCCGAGGTGAGCCGGCGTTTCGTTGGTGACAAACGCGTTAGTAATTCCAAATAATTCTACATTTCGAAGCAGGGCTTTTGTTCTGGAAGCACTGATATCGTTTGCAACAAGAAGACCACTTCCGTTCAGCATTGCACCAAGAGCAGTGGCTTTACCACCGGGTGCGGCACAGAGGTCCAGAACATTTTCTCCCGGAGTGACCGGAAGGCAGGCAGCCGGTGTCATGGCGCTTGGTTCCTGCAGATAATAAAGGCCTGCCTGATAGAGCGGACAGAATGACGGGCGAACGTCTTCCGGATAAAAATATCCGTTTGAGATCCACGGAATCGGAGTGACCGGAAACGGCACGATCCGTTCGAATTCGTCACAGCTGATCTTTGCTGTATTTACGCGGAGCCCGTAAGTGCGTGGGGCTTCGTAGCTTTTCAGAAAGTCTTCATATTCCTCACCCAGCATTTCCTGCATACGAGTCAGAAATGCGGGTGAGAGTAATTCTGTAATCTTTGTTTCTGTATGTTCAGACATAAAAATCTCCCTGTTCAGTAATTTTGCGGAGCAGCCCGCAAGTATCAAATATAATGAAAGTATAAAACAGGCAAAGAAAATAGAAAATACTATTGACAAAACTATATTATATAACGTATAGTATTGCTAACGAAATAATATTATATTGATTAATAATATTGTGAGAAATATAAAAAGGAAGTGAGAACATGGTATTTAATACAGGTGCGGCACTTCTGGATGCGATCGTTCTGGCGGTAGTTTCGAATGAGAAAGACGGAACCTATGGCTATAAGATCACCCAGGATGTACGGAGTGTGCTGGATGTATCCGAATCAACGCTGTATCCGGTGCTGCGCAGACTGCAGAAGGATGAATGCCTGGAGACCTATGATCAGGCGTATGCAGGCAGGAACCGCAGATATTATAAGATCACAGAAAAAGGCATGGCACAGCTGAATCTGTACAGAGTTGAGTGGAAGAATTATTCGACAAGGATTTCGAAGCTGTTTGAGGGAGGCATAGAGTTATGAGCAGAGCGCAGTTTATGGAAGAATTAAAGAGACTGCTTTCTGATATCTCTGAGGAAGAAAGGCAGGAGGCTCTTGATTACTATGAGAGTTATTTTGATGATGCCGGAGAAGATCGGGAAGCAGAGGTGATCCGGGAACTTGGAAGTCCGGGTAAGGTAGCTGCTATTATTAAAGAAGACTTAAAGAACAGTTCACAGAATTACGGAGAATTTACCGAGACCGGATTTCAGGATGACCGCATGGATGATGATCGTCAGATGCCGCAGAGCCGTGCAGGACGTGGTTATCATGCAGAACGAAAGGGCGGTAAGGCAAGTAAAGCCAGCGTGATCCTGGTATTGATCCTGCTGGTATTTATCTCTCCGCTGATTAAAGGTGCAGTCGGAGGAATCCTTGGATTTATTGTGACTCTGGCATTACTTCCGTTTCTGATCGTATTTGGAATCGGAGCAGCGGTCGTTGGACTTTTTATAGCAGCAGTCGCTGTGGTCGGAGCCGGAATCGGAACCTGTTTCAGCACACCGCCATTTGGTGTACTGATCATCGGACTTGGACTGATCTTATTTGCACTGGCACTTGTTGGTCTTGTGTTTCTGAAGTGGGCAGTGACCCGTGCACTTCCGGCAGTTCTTCGTAAGTTTACGGATTTCTGCTGCCGGATCGTGAACAGGGGCGGAAAGGAAGGCGAACGGGCATGAAAAAATCTTCAAAAGTGACGTTACTCATAGCAGCAGTCGTTGGCGTTGTCGGAATCGGTATGTGCATCGGCGGGCTGGCAATGGGAGCAACGATTGCCGGACTGGATTTATCAAAATATGGATTCAGCGAAGTTCTTAAGAACAGCGGCTGGTTTATATCGCATCTATAAAATATTTTTAGATTAAGAAAGAAGGAATTGATCATGGATAACAAAAGACTTTACAAATCATCTGTAAATTATATGCTGTGTGGTGTATGCGGCGGTATTGCAGAATATTTTAATATTGATCCGACACTGGTACGTCTTGCATGGGTGATCCTGACATGCTTTGGCGGTGCCGGAATCTGGGCATACATCATTGCTGCAATCATCATTCCGAAGGGCTGATTCGGCGAAATACTGTGAATGATCTTTGGAAAATGATCTATCGTGTATATTCTTTAAAAAAGATGTCCATACTCTGAAAGAACAGAAATGCTGAAAGAGATACTGCTGTGGGTAAGCATGCAGTATAAAGGAGTTATGGACATGAAGAAAGAAAAAGAGGTGGAAGCTTATCTCAAGGGAGAACTCCCCGAAGAGCAGAAACTGAAGTATGAGATCGCACAGGAACTGGGAGTCCTGGATAAGGTTCTGGAAAGTGGCTGGAAAAGCCTGTCAGCAAAAGAGACCGGAAGGATCGGCGGCCTGCTTGCGAGTAAACGAAAAGAAGAAAAAAATATCTGATACACAGAAAAAACACAAAAAAGCATCGTTCGGAAGCTGTTCCGGATGGTGCTTTTTATGATATACTAATAGGATACTAGGATTGTGAGAGTGCAAGGCTCGGAACAATCCGTAGGTATTAATTAATATTGTTGCAACAGACAGGAGGAAAGAATGGAAAACCTTCAAAATGCATATGTAAAATTAGATAAAGTTTCGAAAATATACAAAATGGGCGAAGTAGAGATACGTGCGGTGGATAACATCAGTTTCGAGATCTCAAAAGGTGAATTTGTTGTCGTGGTCGGACCGAGTGGAGCCGGTAAAACGACTGTACTGAATATTCTGGGCGGTATGGATACAGCCACAAAGGGAAATGTCCTTGTGGATGGAAATAATATTGCAAAATATAACAGTCGTCAGCTGACCGCATACCGACGGGATGATATTGGATTTGTATTCCAGTTTTATAACCTGGTGCCAAACCTGACTGCACTGGAAAATGTAGAACTTGCCATGCAGATCTGTAAGAATCCGCTTGATGCGGCAGAGGTGCTGAGAGAAGTTGGATTATCGGACCGAATGGGAAACTTCCCGGCGCAGCTTTCTGGCGGTGAACAGCAGCGAGTCTCGATCGCCAGAGCACTGGCAAAAAATCCGAAGCTTCTTCTCTGTGATGAGCCGACCGGTGCACTCGATTACCAGACCGGTAAGGCAATCCTGAAACTTCTGCAGGATATGTGCAGGGAAAAGGGGATGACAGTCATCGTTATTACACATAACTCGGCACTGACTCCGATGGCAGACCGCGTGATTCATATCAAGAACGGAACCGTTTCTTCGATGGAACTGAATGAAGATCCTACGCCGGTGGAGGAAATCGAATGGTAGGAAAGAGAAGGAAAAAGGCACTGCACAAAGACTTCTGGATGGAAATCCGAAAGAGCCGGGCACGTTTTATTTCAATTTTCTGTATCGTGGCGCTCGGCGTGGCATTTTTTTCCGGAATCCAGGCTGCATCCCCGGATATGAGACTTTCAGGAGATGCATATTATAATGAATCAAAACTGATGGACCTTAAGATCGTCGGAACGATGGGACTGACGGAGGATGATGTATCGGCCGTTCAGAACCTGGACGGAGTCGATACGGCGGAAGGTGCATATTCGACGGATGTGATCTGTGGAGAAAATGAGACACAGAAAGTCCTTCATATTGAATCATTGAACCAGAATGTGAATCAACTGACTGTGACAGAGGGAAGACTGCCTGAGAAGAGCGGAGAATGCTTCCTCGATTCTACCTTTGCTTCGGGGCAGGGATATGAAATCGGCGATTCGATCCAGATGCGTCAGGATGGCGACAGTAAACTTTTAAAGACAGAAAACTATACCATTGTGGGAATTGGTAAGAGCCCGCTTTATATTTCGTTTAACAGAGGAAATACGACGGTCGGTTCCGGTGAGGTAAACGGATTTGCTTATGTACTTCCGGAAGATTTTGATTCTGAAGTGTTTACACAGATCTACATACGTGCGCATGAAGTGGAAAAGGTAACGAGTTATACGGATGCTTACGATAACCTGATCGAGAAGGTACAGGATAAGGTCGAAGGCATTGAGAAAGAGCGTTGTGAGGCACGTTACGATGAAGTAGTGAGCGAAGCACAGGATAAGATCACGGATGCAGAAAAAGAACTTAAAGACGGTAAAAAAGAAGCCGATGATAAGCTTGCGGATGCGAAGAAGAAACTGGATGATGGCGAAAAAGAGCTGACCGATGGTGAGAAACAGTATGAAGACGGAAAAAAACAGCTCGAAGATGCAAAGAAAGAACTCGAAGACGGAAAGCAGCAACTTGCCGATGCAAAGAAACAGATTGAGGATGGCAGAACGCAGATCGCTTCTGCACGCCAGCAGGTTTCGGACGGACAGGCACAGCTTGAAGAAGCACAGAAAAAGCTCGATGACGGATGGAGCCAGTATAACGCCGGAAAGAAAAAATACGATGACGGCAAGGCTCAGTTTGATAAGGCGAAAAAGCAGTTTGAAGCCGGAAAGCAGCAGATTGCCGATGCGAAGGCAACACTGGAGCAGAAGCAGCAGGAACTGAACAGTGGAATCGCGCAGGTCAAAGAGGGACAGCAGACAGTAGAGACGCAGATCACGCAGCTTAATACGCAGATTCCACAGCTTGAAGCCGGCATCAGTCAGTTGGAAAGCACAGCAGCAGGACTGGAAAGTGCCCAGGCGGCCCTTTCGCAGACACAGGGTGCAGCCCAGGAAAAACAGAATGCGGTAAATGCAGCCCAGGCAGCTCTTGATGAGGCAAAACAGAAAGTAGAAGCGGGAGAACTTACGGAAGACGAACTTTCCGGTTATCAGCAGGCATTGAGCCAGGCCCAGGCAGAACTCGACGGAGCAAACAGTGCAGTAAGCCAGGCTCAGGCGGCGGTAAGTGCATGCCAGCAGGCAGCAGCACAGAAGACAGAACTTGAGAATAATTTAAGTGCTGCAAAGAGCGGTCTTTCTACTTTACAGGCGAAAAAGACAGAACTTGCACAGACGCTGGAGTCTTTAAATGCAAACCAGACAACGATCGATCAGAGCCGTACACAGCTTGCCAAGGAAGAAGAAAAGCTTGCACCGGCTGAGAAAGAAATCACAGCGAATGAAAAGACACTGAAAGACAGTAAAAAGAAACTGGATGCAAGCCTGAAACAGCTTCAGAGCGGACAGGCAGAGATCGATGCAAATAAAAAGAAACTGAATGCAGCGCTTTCTGAGATCGCAGCAAATGAAGAAAAACTGAATTCCGGGGAAGCCGAGATCAAAGCGAACGAGCAGAAACTGACAGACGGCGAGAAAGAGATTCAGGAGAATGAACAGAAACTGAAAGATTCCGAACAGAAGCTCATTGATGCGAGAAAAGAGCTGGAAGATGGAAAGAAAGAGTGCGAGGACGGTAAGAAAGAAGCCGAAGATGAGATCAAAGACGGTCAGCAGAAGATTGATGATGCGAAAAAAGACCTTGCTGATCTGAAAGAGCCGGAGTGGATCATTACAGACCGTAACGGTCTTCCGGAGTATTCCGATTACGGAGATAATGCGGACCGTATTAAAAATATCGGCGAAGTCTTCCCGGTAATCTTTTTCCTGGTGGCAGCACTCATCAGTCTGACGACGATGACACGAATGGTTGAAGAACAGCGTACTCAGATCGGAACCATGAAGGCACTGGGCTATGGAAAATTCAGCATCGCTTCAAAATATCTGAGTTATGCATTTATGGCTACGGCCGGAGGCAGTGTCGTCGGAATCCTGATCGGAGAAAAAATCCTTCCGTATATAATCATTAAGGCATACGGAATGATGTACCACAATGTAGATAATACCTTACAGATCCACTACGAACTGAAATATGCACTGATCGCTTCGGTTGCGGCACTGATCTGTACCGTAGGAGCAACAATCTTTTCCTGTTATCATGCACTTTCCGAGACACCGGCATCACTGATGCGTCCGCCGGCACCGAAAGAAGGAAAGAGAATCCTGCTGGAGAGAATGCCTTTCCTGTGGAAACATCTGAACTTTACCTGGAAATCATCCCTTCGAAATCTGTTCCGTTATAAGAAACGTCTGTTTATGACGATCTTCGGAATTGCAGGAAGTATGGCACTGATGCTGGTCGGATATGGAATCCGTGATTCTGTTTCGGATATTGTAAATCTGCAGTATACGAATATCCAGCATTATGATGCGATGATCATTTCGGATGATGATGCGACGGAAGAGGAGCAGAAAGAACTGACAGATTATCTGGATGAAAACGAATATCTGGATCATTATACAAAGATCCAGTTATCAAAACTTACGGCACCGAATGGAAAATCAAACTTAAGTGTCTATGTGTATGTTCCGGAGAATCTGGAGAATTTCAAAAAAGATGTAACGCTGCAGAACCGTGTGACGAAAAAACAGTATGAACTGCCAGAGGACGGGGCAGCAGTCAGCGAAAAGACGGCAAGCCTTCTGGGATTAAAAGTCGGAGATGAGCTGACAGTCAAAAAAGATGATAAAGAGTATCAGGTAAAAATCTCTGTCATCACGGAAAACTATGCGGGACACTATGTATATATGACACCGCAGACTTATAAAGAAACGTTTGGCGAGGACCCGGATTACGGAGATATCGTATTTGCCGTGAAAGAGGAATATAAGGATCAGCTGGAGTCTATTGGTCAGAAGATCATGGATCTCCCGGCAGTCTTAAGTATCAGTTATACGGCAAGCACTGTGGATATGGTAGACCGTATGCTCAGCACTTTGGGAATCGTCATCATCGTACTGATTGTTTCGGCCGGAATGCTGGCATTTGTAGTTCTGTATAATCTGAACAATATCAACATCACGGAACGTCAGAGAGAACTTGCTACGTTGAAGGTGCTGGGATTCTTTGATATGGAAGTTTCGCAGTATGTTCTGAGAGAGAATATTCTGCTTACGATCGTGGGAATCCTGTTTGGTTCCGGATTTGGTATCCTTCTGCATCGCTATATCATTGTGACGGTAGAGGTGGATGCAGTTATGTTCGGAAGAAATATACGCCCGGTCAGCTTTTTGTATTGTGCAGCGATCACCTGTATCTTCTCGATCGTGGTAAACATCTTTATGCATAAGAAACTGAAAAAGATCGACATGGTAGAATCACTGAAATCCGTGGAATAGTCATACAAAACACTCAGTATTCTCCATAATCTGTGAAAAATAAGCAATCCGTCTTGACAAGGCGAAAAAATGCAATTACAGTAGATAAAGATGCTTTTTATATTCAGGAGGACATTATGAGCAAAGAAC
>CAVFJK010000045.1:0-3423 GCA_963622815.1 Ruminococcus bicirculans (ex Wegman et al. 2014) | reverse complement strand
TGCCAAAGTCAATCCGAATAAGAAACCATTTACCATCGTTATGCCGCCGCCGAATGTAACCGGACAGCTGCATATGGGACATGCACTCGATGAGACCATGCAGGACATCCTGATCCGTTTTAAGAGAATGCAGGGATACGAAGCTCTGTGGCAGCCGGGAACCGACCACGCTGCAATCGCAACAGAGGTTAAGGTTATCGACAAACTGAAAAAAGAAGGAATCGATAAACACGATATCGGTCGTGAAGAATTCCTGAAACATGCCTGGGCCTGGAAGGAAGAGTACGGCGGAAAGATCATTAACCAGCTGAAAAAACTGGGCGCTTCTGCAGACTGGGAGAGAGAACGCTTCACAATGGATGAAGGCTGCTCAAAAGCTGTACAGGAAGTATTTATCCGTTTATATGAAAAAGGATATATTTATAAAGGATCCAGAATCATCAACTGGTGTCCGGTATGCCAGACTTCCATTTCTGATGCAGAAGTTGAGCATGAGGATCAGGACGGATTTTTCTGGCACATCAACTATCCGATCGTAGGAGAAGAGGGAAGATTTGTAGAGATCGCAACTACCCGTCCGGAAACACTTCTCGGAGATACCGCAGTAGCAGTAAACCCGGAAGATGAAAGATATAAAGACCTGATCGGAAAGATGCTGAAACTGCCGCTTACTGACCGTGAGATCCCGGTCATTGCGGATGAATATGTTGACAAAGAATTCGGAACAGGATGCGTTAAGATCACACCGGCACATGACCCGAACGACTTTGAAGTCGGAAAACGTCATGATCTGGAAGAAATCAATATCCTGAACGATGATGCTACCATTAACTCCCTTGGTGGAAAATATGCAGGAATGGACCGCTATGAGGCACGTAAAGCCATGGTTGCTGATCTGGATGCACTGGGACTTCTTGTAAAAGTTGTTCCGCATAACCACAGCGTTGGTACACATGACCGCTGCGGCACGACTGTAGAGCCGATGATCAAACCTCAGTGGTTCGTACGTATGGATAAAATGGCAAAAGCTGCCATGGATGCCCTGAAACCAGGCGAACTGGAATTTGTTCCGCCAAGCTTTGGAAAGACTTATCTCCACTGGCTGGAGAATATCCGCGACTGGTGTATTTCCCGTCAGCTCTGGTGGGGACACAGAATCCCGGCTTACTATTGTGACGAGTGCGGAGAAGTAGTCGTAGCAAAAGAAATGCCTGAGAAATGCCCGAAATGCGGATGCACACATCTGCATCAGGATGAGGATACACTGGATACATGGTTCAGTTCTGCACTGTGGCCGTTCTCCACTCTTGGATGGCCGGAAAAGACACCGGAACTGGAATACTTCTATCCGACAGATGTCCTTGTAACAGGATATGACATCATCTTCTTCTGGGTTATCCGTATGGTATTCTCCGCTCTGGAACAGACAGGAGAAGTTCCGTTCCATCATGTACTGATCCATGGTCTGGTACGTGACTCTCAGGGACGTAAGATGAGTAAATCCCTCGGAAACGGTATCGATCCTCTGGAAGTTATCGATAAGTACGGCGCAGATGCGCTTCGTCTGACCCTGATCACAGGTAATGCACCTGGAAACGACATGCGTTTCTATTGGGAACGTGTAGAATCCAGTCGTAACTTTGCAAATAAGATCTGGAATGCATCCCGTTTCATTATGATGAACCTGGAAGGAAAGACAGTAACCGAACCGGCAGACTTAAATGATCTCTGCTTCGAGGATAAATGGATCCTTTCAAAACTCAACACTGTGATCCGTGATGTGACAGACAACATGGATAAATACGAACTCGGAATCGCCGTACAGAAAGTTTATGACTTCCTGTGGGATGAACTCTGTGACTGGTACATTGAGATGGCAAAAGTACGTCTCTGGAAAGCAGACGAAGATCCGAAAGCAGCGAACGATGCACTCTGGACTCTGAGAACAGCTCTGACAGAAGGACTGAAACTGCTTCATCCATATATGCCGTTCATCACGGAAGAAATCTACTGCACACTTCTTCCGGAAGAAGAATCTATCATGATCTCTGACTGGCCGGTATTCCAGGAAGCATGGGTATTCCCGGAAGCAGAAAAAGCAGTAGAAAGCTTTAAAGAAGCAGTTCGCGGTATCCGTAATACACGTACAGAAATGAATGTACCGATGAACCGTAAGACAAGCCTTCATATCGTTGGTAAAGATGCTGAGACATGCGCAAGATATGAAGCATGCAAGAAATCTTTTGTAAATCTTGCATTTGCAAAAGAGATTCTGGTACAGGAAAATAAAGACGGTATCGGAGAAGATGCAGTATCTGTTGTTGTATCTGATGCTGTTGTATATATGCCGCTGGAAGATCTTGTTGACAGAGAAAAAGAGATGGAACGTCTTAAGAAAGAACAGGAACGTCTCACAAAAGAGATCGCAAGATGCCAGGGTATGCTGAATAATCCGAACTTTGTCAATAAAGCTCCGGAAGCAAAAGTTAATGCAGAAAAAGAAAAACTTCAGAAATACGAAGAAATGATGGAAAAGGTAAAAACACAGCTTTCACAGATGGATAAGTAATAAAGGAGCATTTGGATGAAATTGTATAAGATATGCAATAAGATTTCCCTGCTGCTTCATGCACTGTGCAGTGCCGGTGGATATTTTCTGATCGAGGCAATCAGCCGTCATTCTTTTACGGATGCCTGGAATTTTATGACAGGAAAACCTCTGGTATTTGCATACAATGCAGGAATGATCTTTACAACAAGCCTGATCGTGTATCTGTTCCGCCGGAGAACTTTCTGGCGTGTACTGGTATCCATGTTCTGGCTGCTTCTTGGAATTACCAATGGCGTGATCCTGGCAAACAGGGTCACACCGTTTACAGGTCCGGATCTGCGTCTTTTATCAGATGGTATGGCAATCCTCAATAAATATCTGCCATCATGGGGCGTGGTTCTGGCACTGATCGTGCTGGGAATATTTGCACTCATTTTGCTTGCATTGCTGATAAAAGGCCCGAAGTACCAGAGAAAAGTGAAATTCCGTTATGATCTTCTGCTGGTCGTTGTGGGAGTTGCTGTTTTTGCGGGAGCCACACAGCTTGCACTGGAGAAACGAGTGCTTTCCAATTATTTTGGAAATATCGCATTTGCCTATGAAGATTATGGATATCCATATTGCCTTGCAGTTACGCTTTTTGATACAGGAATCAGCTGTCCACGTGATTACTCAGAAGAAGAGATTCAGAGAATCGAAAAGACGGAGGATAATCTTCCGGAGACGAATGAAAACAGTAAGCCGAATATCATTTTTGTGCAGCTGGAATCTTTCTTTGATCCGACACTGGTCAATTATCTGAAGATTTCAGAGGATCCGATTCCGACATTCCGTAAGCTGATGAAAGAATATTCATCCGGTTATTATAAAGT
>CAVFJK010000044.1:0-5133 GCA_963622815.1 Ruminococcus bicirculans (ex Wegman et al. 2014) | reverse complement strand
AAAAAAAGCAGGCTTTCAGCCGGAACACGAGAATTTTTCAGTTATGTTCCGCAGGGAAACACCATATTTGCAGGAACGATTGCTGAAAATATGAGGATGGTAAAAAAAGATGCTACAGATGAAGAAATCAGGGAAGCACTGGAAACAGCCTGTGCGTATGAATTTGTAAAAAGACTTCCGGATGAAATTGAAACAACAGTTGGAGAAAAGGGCGGAGGATTTTCAGAAGGACAGGCACAGAGACTTGCTATCGCCAGGGCACTTTTGAAAAATGCACCGATTTTGATCCTTGATGAAGCAACTTCGGCACTGGATATTGAAACAGAAGAGCGTGTACTGAAAAACATCATGAAAAAGGACAGAAACAGAACCTGTATCGTTACGACCCATCGGCCAAGTGTTCTTTCTGTCAGTGACCATATTTATGAGATCAGAGAGGGTAAGTTGAAGAAGTTGAAATAGGAAGGCGGGACAGAAATCTATGAATGAGAAAACAAAAAAGGAAGGCTATACAGATCGGTTAAATCAGGAACTTCTTGGCACACTGGGAGAACAGGATTCATCTGAACAGATCAGTGCAACATACGGAAAAAGAGAGGTACATAGGAAGACAACTTATCATGAAACAAAGACAAAACATGCCAGCCCGTGGAAAAATACTGTTCCGGTAGACGATACTTCGGAGCGCAGAAAGAAGAAACATAGAAATTCCAGGGACCGATACTTTCTTCTCATGTCGATAGGGATTGCAGTCGGGGTACTGACAGCGGCGGGACTGCTTATTTATGGAAGTCTTTTATTTCTACATTAATGATAGTATCTTGGATAAATGGTAGAAAACAACAGAAAATAGTCGTATGTGAAAAGACCTGTGAACAAATCTAAAAATGAAGATTTGGTTCACGGGTCTTTCTTTTTTTTGAGGAGAATTCCTATCTTTTAGGAAAAAGCAGTAAAAAACACATACTTTAGTATGTGGGAGGGGCGAAAAGAAAAGGGTAAAATTATATTTTGTATAAAGCTGTGCTGTAAAAAGGGGAGAAATATGATCGATATACATGCACATATTTTGCCGGATCTGGACGATGGTTCTGAGGATATGGCAGAATCACTGGAAATGGCAGAGCTTGCGGCAGAAAGCGGAGTGGAAATCATGGCTGCGACACCGCACAGCAACCAGATGGGGCGATTTGAAAATTTTCAGTCAGAACAGTTGAATGAGAAATTTGAACAGCTGCGTATGGCACTGAAAAGAGAGAAAATTTCTCTGCAGATTCTTAAGGGGATGGAAATCTTCGCCTCAGATGATATGGCACAGAAGATAAAGAACAGGCAGCTGACCGGGATCAATGGCACGGACTATTACCTGGTGGAATTTCCGTTCGATGCGGAGCCATGGTGGATCAGAGAATGCCTGGAGGATATTTTTGAAGCGGAAAAAATACCATTGATCGCACATCCGGAACGTTATTTCTGCGTACAGGATTATCCGGAAATCGTATATGAATGGGTTCAGAACGGTTGCATCACACAGATGAACAAAGGGAGCGTTCTGGGGAGATTCGGAAGAAGCGTCAGAGAAACAGCACACATTCTTCTTGGAAATGATCTGATTTCCTGCATGGCAAGTGATGCACACAGATCTTATATCCGTACACCGCATATGAGCGAGGCAAAAGATGCACTTGTTCGGATTGGAGGATATGGGTTTGCCTGGCATCTGACAGAAGAAAATCCGGAACGCATCATAAAAAATATGCAGATTCCGATCCATGGGAGGAGACCGGAGAGAAAAAGGAAATATTTTATGCCTGTTTACAGGTGAGGGTTAAGAGGAGAGTTTCATGAAAAAATTAAGAATACTTGGCATTGTGGTCTTTGTGATCGCTGCTGTGTCATTTGGGTATTTTAAGTATGAGCAGATTAATTCCAAGGACAATCAGGCGCCTGAGATCACGATGGATTCCGATTCTGTTCAGGTATCCTGTCAGGCAGGAGAAGACGAATTACTGAAGGGGATTACGGCAGCGGATTCCAAAGATGGAGATGTAACCGGAAGTCTGATCGTGGAATCCATCAGCAATTTTATGGACAACCATACACGTAATATGACAGTTGTGGCATTTGATTCCGATAATCATGCGGCAAAAGCGTCGAGAAAAATAACCTATACAGATTATACTGCTCCGACATTTGCTCTGACAGAGCCTTTGCGCTTTGCGATAAATACCCAGGATATCATGGGGACACTTACCTGTACAGATGTGCTGGACGGAGATGTGACCGGCAAGATCAAGATGTCCAGTGAATATTATGTACAGGCCGACACAGCGGGTGAATATCCGATGGTTTATCAGGTGGCGAACAGTGCCGGAGATGTGCAGAAGCTTCCGGTCACGGTTGAGATCTATGATCCGGCCAAAGAAGCACAGAAACCGCAGTTTGAATTATCCGAGTATCTGATATATACAGCAGCTGGGAATGCCATTGATCCGTGGGCTTACGTCCAGCAGATTACAATGGGAGGCATTAAATTCCAGAGAGGAGAAGATGGCGTGCTCCGTGATCCGAACCCGGCTGAAAAGCAGGAGAGGACTGCAATCACGGCAGATGAAGTTCAGATCACGAATCAGGCAGATTTTAATACGCCCGGTACATATGAGATTTTATATCAGATGACAGATGACAGCGGCAAAGAAAGCGTAACCGGGCAGGTACGTCTGATCGTTGTAGTGAGATAACAGGAAAGAGGAACTTATGGAAGAGAGAATAGATAACGAAATCGTCCAGCAGATCGATCTGATCAGTATGCTGAAAGATATCGGAAGAGAATGGCTGACCATTCTTCTACTGTCGATATCAGCGGCACTGTTTGCTGATATCTGGATCTGTGCGACTTATCAGCCGGAATATAAGACATCAACGACCTTTGTTGTTACAGCAAAAGGAATGAACAACAACATATATCAGAACCTGACTTCTACAAAGGAGCTTGCCTCACAGTTTACGGAAATCCTCGGAAGCAATGTACTTAAGAAAAAAGTTGCACAGGATCTTGGAATGAACAGCCTGAACGTAGAAACATCCGTAGATCTTGTACCGGAGACAAATCTGATCACGCTTTCTGTTAAGGCAGGAACAGCGGCAGAATCCTACCGTGTGTTACAGTCTGTCATGGAAAATTATAATACAGTTTCCGATTATGCGATCAAAAATGTCATTATTGAAACGATACAGCAACCGTCTGTTGCCATGTCGCCGATAAATCCACTGGATGAAAAACGGACCGCAATGAAAGTATTTCTTGTGGCAGCAGGATGTCTGATCGTACTGCTGGCGGGAATTTCCTACATACGTGATACGATTAAAAACCCTGGTGAAGTCACTGCAAAACTGGATACCCGTCTGCTTGGAACGATCGCCTATGAGAAAAAATCAAAAGCACTTTCTCTGAACCGCAAGAAAGGGTATCAGTCCATGCTGGTGCAGAATCCGCTTCGAAGCTTTGATTATGTGGAATCCAGCAGGATGGCGGCATCCAGAGTGAGAAGCTATATGGATAAAGAAGATGCAAAGGTTCTTCTCGTTACAAGCGTAATGGAAAACGAAGGAAAGTCTACGGTTGCAGCCAATCTGGCTCTGTCACTTGCACAGAGTGGAAGCAGGGTCATGCTGATAGACTGCGATTTCCGTAAACCGGCACAGTACAAAATCTTTAATGTTCGTGATAATGAAGAGACAGATCTTGGAGATGTGCTGATCAATCATGCAAGTACAGAGAAGATCATTCGCAACTGGAACGATTCCGGTCTGTATATGATCCTGAATAAAACTTCCTCCAATTCAATTGAGAATTTGCTGAAAAGTACAACACTTAAGCAGATCATCGCATTCTGCCGTGCAAAGATGGACTATGTAGTCATTGATACTTCACCGCTGGCTCTTGTGGCAGATACCGAGGAGCTTGCACAGATGACAGATGCTTCTGTACTGGTAGTAAGACAGGACACGGTACTGACGAAGGATATTAATGATGCGATCGATATCCTGAATAATACCAGAGGAAAAGTGCTTGGATGCATTCTGAATGGTGCGACATCACAGAACATGGCAGGAACCGGGCATTATGGATATGGAGGACATTATGGGAAACGGGCGTAATACAGAAATGGATTCCGGAATCCTGTATTTTACTACGATTCTGGATGATATGTGGCGAGGATTTAAGAAGTTTTTCCTGATATGTTTTCTGCTTATGGCAGCCTGCGGGGCTTTTATGTATATGAGAGAAAAAACAAATTATACCCCGGTATATCAGGCATATTCTTCTTTTGTGGTAGAAACCAAGACAGCATATGGATACAACCAGAGTTATTCAGATGAGACAACAGCTGGACAGCTGAGCAAGACATTTCCATATATTCTGACAAGCGGTGCTCTTTCAGATATTGTGGCAGAAAGCCTTGGCGTTGATTCCGTACCGGCGAGTATCTCAGCGGAAGCAATTCCGGATACATCAATCTTTACGATCAATGTAACTGCATCAGAGGCACAGACAGCATATGATGTACTGCAGGCAGTTATCAAATATTATCCGCAGGTTGCAGAATACATCATAGGAGATACCCAGCTGACACTGATGGATGAGAGCGGTATTCCGGAAGAACCACAGAATCCGCAGAACTTTCACAGAGCAGTTGCAAGGGGAGTGGCGGCAGGTGCGGCGGCCAGTGTTTTTCTTCTGTTCATATATGCTTCAACAAGAAAAACGGTACGAAGAGAAGAAGACCTGAAAAACTATCTGAGCATTTCCTATCTGGGAAGTGTGCCAAAGTCACATGGCAAAAGAAGAAAAAGCAAAAAAACAGTGCTTCTTGACGGCAAAGGAAATACGACAGTTCTCAGAGAAAGCTTCAGGACGATCCGCACACGAGTGGCAAAGAATGCAGAGGAAGATGAGATCAAAAGCCTGATCGTGACCAGTGCTGCATCTGATGAAGGAAAAACAACGGTTGCAGTAAATCTTGCAATCTCTCTTGCGAAAAAAGGTAAAAGAGTTATTTTGCTCGACGGGAATCTCCGACATCCGTCTGTTGCAGCATCCATGGGGATTCAGACAAAAGAACATGGAAT
>CAVFJK010000043.1:25543-26506 GCA_963622815.1 Ruminococcus bicirculans (ex Wegman et al. 2014) | reverse complement strand
TGTGAAAAAAAATAAAAAAGTGGATAACTGAAAAAATGGGAAAAAACTACTATGGGAAGAGAAAGAAAATAAATTTATTCGTCACCCCTGTTATAAATCTTTTTTCAATGGACAGTTTTTCAGCTTTCTGTTATTATAAAAAGCAAAACAACTTCTGGAGGTGATGACTATTGAATAAAAAATTTAAAGAATTATTTTCGTATCTTGCAATCATAGTCGGAGCACTTATCGCCAGTTTCTCGGTCGCCTGTATCCTGCTCCCCAATGACGCGATTGATTATGGCACTGCCGGAATCGCGATCATCATAAGTAAACTTACCGGTTATAATCTGTCGCTCTGTGTTCTGCTCGTTTTTCTTCCTTTCCTCGTTGCCGGCATTTTTCTGCTCGGCAAATATTTCTTCGCAAAAACATTTGTCGGTTTCGTCGTATATACCATTGGTCTTGCTTATTTCGAAAAAATCCCGTTCGAACTTAATACTGAGCATTTCCTGGCCGTCGTATTCGGTGGAATGATACTCGGAGTCGGACTTGCACTGATTCTTCGAAACGGCGGCTGTATCGATGGTTCGGAGATTTTTGCCAATATTGTTGTAAAACATATCTACAATCATACCGGGAAAGATTACAGTATTTCCTATTTACTGATTGGATTCAACATCTGCGTATATATTGCTGTATTTGCTCTGCTCAACCAGGATGCGGCAATGCTGAGTCTGCTCGTATATATCATTGCCACAGCTATTATTGATCACTTTACTGATCACTACGAATCAATCAAACAGGTAACGATCATCACCAAGGATCCTGACGAAATTATCCGGGAAATAAAAGAAGATCTGAACAAGACATGTACCATCATCAACTCATCCGGTGTCATTGCCGGAGATAACAAAACACTTATCTGTTATGTAAACTACTTTGAACTCCAGCAAGTCAAAAAGATCATCTCAAAAAACAAAG
>CAVFJK010000043.1:14455-25533 GCA_963622815.1 Ruminococcus bicirculans (ex Wegman et al. 2014) | reverse complement strand
GAACTTTCAGTACTGTTTCTACTATTGAGGAGATTTTACGATAACCAAAAAGAATCAGGGAATCCTGTCTGGAATTTCCCTGATTCTTTTCATCCACCACAAGTCTTCCTTATGAACTTTTCGTTCTAAGAATATGATAACACATAATTCCAAACCTGTGTATAAACTTTTTATAAATATTTTCCTATAATCGTCATAAGGTTATTGCAGCCTCATTGAAATTTCATGTCAGGCAGGATATAATAACTCTATCGTGACTGTTCAGTACACCTCGCGGGATACTGCCTGCTGAATGGTTACAATCAATCTGTACATTACAGGAGTTAAGTATATGGGAGATAATATTTCGATGGGATACAGAAAAAACAGAGGTTTTACCCTTGTTGAACTGGTTATCATTATAGCCGTTCTCGCAATACTGACAGGACTTCTGACTCCCGCTTATACGAAATACGTAGAGAAGAGTCGCAGAGCTGCGGATATGTCAAATGCAAAAAACATCTCCAGGATCATTACGATGGGTATTGTGGATGGAAGCATAGAATTCAAAAATGAGTTTCACTCCTCTGAATATAGAAATGTCATCTGTGTTACTGTGGATTCTTCCGGAACTCATTGTTCAGCAAGTGGTACAGTATCTTTTAACGGGAAAACCTGGTCTGATGATCCAAGTTCCGATTATCGTCGTGTGACAGAATATATGCAGGCTAATGGCATCGGGAATGAGAAGCTGAAGTGTAAATATCCTCAAAATGACGGATGGTTATTTTATACTGTTCTTGTTTACAGTGATGGCAAAGTTCGGTATGCGTCAGGAAATGGAACGAATGATTCCAATGCATACTACAATGGAAAGGACGGTTACATGGAAAAAACTGCTGGTTACTGGTATAATGCAGAACCTTCAAACATAGAAAAAGCAATGCAGGGGACTGTCGGGAAATAGACAGCCCTTGTATTATTTCTAAGAAACTTCCTCTATATAGTTATTTGCAAAGCTTTTCTAACTGATACATATCCTTACGTCTGCTTTTTAACAATGGAAGCTCTTCCCGCACCTGTTCTTCATAATCCAAATCCAGTTCTGCCAGTAGTACGCCTTCTTTTTCATCCAACATATTTATAACAGCTCCCCATGGATCCGTAACAATGGAATGTCCCCACGAGATATAACCTGCCGACACATCCCGTGCCGGAGCACAGCCAACCATATAAATCTGATTATCCAGTGCTCTGGTCCTGAATGATAATTCCCAGTGTGCCGGACCTGTCGTCATATTGAATGCCGCCGGAACAAAAATCGCTTTTGCACCATCATTTACCATTATTCTGGATAATTCCGGAAAGCGAATATCAAAACAGAGCATAACGCCCATTTTGCCAAATTCTGTATCAAAAACAGTCTCGCTGTCACCCGCAGTTAAAGTATCTGATTCTTTGAATGTCTGTCTGTCCCTGATATCAATGTCAAACAAATGCACCTTTCTGTGTTTTCCGATCTGTTTTCCTACACGGTCAAAAACATAAGATGTATTATACACATTTCCCTCTGCATCCTTCTCCGGCATGGAGCCTCCGATCAGATAAATCCCATACTTTTTTGCATATGCAGATAACTGCTGCCAGACCGGACCGCTTTCTTCTTCCGCATAAACCGGAAAGTTTGATGTCTGATATGGACAGCAGAACATCTCCGGCAGTACCACAAAATCCGGTTTTTCGTCTTTTATTTTCTCAAGATACATTCCGGCTATTCTGACATTTTCCATTTTGTCAGCAACTGTCGGCATCTGTATTGCGGCAATTTTTATCTTTGACATCTTCTTCCCCTTCAAACAGTTTTCCTCTGTATATGGTGTATTTCTGATTTTTACAGTGCTTCCAGAAAGTGAATTGCTTCTTCCGGCCAGCCTTCTACATCTGTACCACAGCCATCGCCAAAACCATGCTCACCTTTTTCACCCAGCTTCAACTCTGTTTTAATTCCGTATTCTTTTAATCGATCATACAAATAAACGGAGTTCTGATACGGAATTGTTGAATCATCTTTGCAGTGGACAATAAAACATGGCGGGTAATCTGCATCGAGCATATTGGAGATTTTATACTTTTCAATCTCTTCCTGAGGTGCGTCTTTTCCACACATAATATTCCAGATTGCTCCCTCACTTTCCATAGCAGCTCCCGGAACAGATACAAATGTATAAATCGGGAACAATACCTTCGGTTTCGGCAGTCCATAATGTGCATAGCCTCTTTCCTTTGTTCCCCAGAGGTTCGTCAGGTTTGATCCGGCAGAAAATCCACATACACCATATTCTTCTGTCGCCAGTCCGAATTCTTCTTTTCGGCTTACAACAAATTTATATGCTGCTGCCAGGTCATCCAGCGGCTTCGGCAGTATCTTGTTTCCTACACGATAATTCAATATAAATACATGATATCCCAGTTTATTAAAATGAACAGCCGTCGGAATTGATTCCACTGCTGAGCACACACTGCAGTATGCACCACCCGCTATTACAAACAAGAACGGAGCTTTCTTATCCTCCACCGGCGGGAAATGCATAACTTTTACGTTCTTTTTCTGCTCATCATCCCGGCATTCTTTATCGGTATATACTGAGTACAGTACCTGCTGCTTTGCGGATAATTCCTGCAGTCTTTTCAGCCCTGCCAGTGCACTCTCCATATTCCATGCAGAAATTCCCTGCTGCAGTTCCTCTAATGAATATGTCTCGGAAGGTTTCCCGTTTACTTCTGATCTGTACAGTAACAGACCTCTGTAATCCTTAAGACTTTCTATCTCATTCAGCTTTAATTTCCCAGTAATTTCTTCCATATTGGATACCTCCCGTTATACTTTTTAACTACATTCGCAGATTATGTTTTCCAGTTCATCAATAATATAAGAATCTGCTCCACCAATATTTTTATTGTACCAAGCCGCTAGCGCGGCGGCTAGCTCTAAGTACGTGAAACCACTACTTCTTTCTCGAAATTTTACTTTTTCTCAAAATAAAAGTAGCAGTTTTTGTTTTTATGTTGTATTGTTGAATTACCCCTAACTCACAAACACATAACTACATCAACTGCTATGCCTATGTTATCATGGATTTTTAAACTCAACAACTACATATTTCAATTTTATGGATTTTTTTATCGTCCGCCTCCTGAATAGAAGTATTGAAATTTTTTTATTTCTTTTAAACATATCATTCAATTTTAGGAGGTTTCATTATGGACGTTTATTAAAACATTACAGGGAGATGCTCTCCCTCCGTGGCCTTGCTGACCACACTATCAAATCTTATTCCACTTACATCCGTGTTTATCTGATGTATCTTTCTGATATCCTGCATAAATCCCCGGAAGAAGTTTCCTGGGAGGAACTGCGTGATTTCCTCCGTTGGCTTAAGAAAAGCAGAAACCTTTCCGACCGTACTGTCAATCACTGTATCTCACAGCTCCGCTTTTTCACCATGTATGTTCTCCATAAACCATGGGATCCTACACAGCTTCCTATGCGTAAGTTTGATTCTTACCTTCCTTATGTTCCATCCCAACAGGAGACTTACCAGTTTATTTCCACTATCCCTGACCTGAAACAGCGGACCATGGTTGCCCTCATGTATTCTGCCGGACTGCGCATTGGTGAAGTCTGCCATCTTCGCTATGAAGATATCCGGCGCAGGGAGATGCGTATCCATATCTGTCATTCCAAATCCAGGGAAGACCGTTATGCGATCCTTTCCCCGGCAGCACTTGACCTGCTCACAGTATACTGGTTTGAATATGGCCGTCCAAAGGAATGGCTTTTCCCTAAGCAGTTCGATCCTTCCAGACCGATCGACACTTTTTATCTTTCACGCCACATCCATGAACATGAACGGCGGCTCGGCTGGCCGGAAAGACTGACCTGTCATTCCTTCCGGCACGCTTTTGGGACACATCTTTACGAAAATGGCACAGACCTGCTTACCATAAAAGCACTTATGGGACATAAATCCCTTAATTCCACTGTCATTTACGTACATTTATCTTCCAGACATCTTTCTGACATTATCAGTCCATTTGACCGGATGGGAGGTGTTTCTCATGAGTAATACAAATATCCGCAGCATCTGGGAACGGTCTTATCAGGATTACTCTGCTTCCGGCATCTACCAGTCTGATGTCCAGAAAAAAACTTCCAACGCGATCCTTAACTGCAAATCTGGCAGACTGGGAGTCAACATTTTACAATGCCCGGATTGCGGTCATCTGGAGTTCCATAACAATTCCTGCCACAACCGTAACTGCCCAAACTGCCAGACCGTCAACAAAGAGATCTGGGTGGACAAACGCCGGGCAGAGGTCATTGATACCCCTTATTTCCATGTGGTGTTCACGCTTCCGCATGAATTAAACCCCTTGATCTACTGTAATCAGCAGCTCCTCTATACACTTTTGCACAGATGCTGCGCCCAGACACTTTTAGAACTTTCTGCGGATAAAAAGTGGCTCGGTGCAACACCTGGTATCATCCAGGTACTGCATACCTGGAACCAGGAGATCGGCTACCATGTGCACATGCACTGCATCGTTTCCGGCGGCGGACTGACCACGGACCTTAAAATACGGAAAAGCAAAAATAAATTTTTTATTCCGGTCAGGATCCTGAGGGATAAATTTAAAGGCAAATATCTTGCGGGATTAGATTCTCTTTATAAAAAACAGGAACTGGTATTTTCCTCTTCCTGTGCAAAGCTCCAGAATTCCTACGAATGGTCCGGGTTCCGGAATAAGCTTTACACAAAAGACTGGTGTCCTTATATCAAAGAAACCTTCAACGGATTTGGGAATGCCATCGAGTATCTTGGAAAATATACGCATAAGATCGCCATTTCCAACAGCCGCATCCTATCTCTCGATGATAAAAAAGTAACTTTTTCTGCCCGGGGCAGGAAAGCAGGGGATCCACGCCGGAACATCACCCTGGATCATACGGAATTCATCCGCCGGTTTCTGATGCATGTGCTCCCACACGGGTTCCAGAGGATCCGTTACTATGGCTTCCTGAATAACCGGAGCAAGAGCAAAAACCTGAAACTGATCTTCACCATTCAGGGACATCAGCGTTTTCAGGCCAGATATACCGGTCTTTCCATGGCTGAACTGATAAAAGCAGTCTGGAAAGTAGATATCTGCATCTGCCCGGAATGTGGCTGTCACCGTATGCGTAACATAGGAAGGACATATGGTACTTCCTGACAGTGAATGGTTTTTACTGAATAATTCTAAAAAAAGCCTCCGGAAGAAGGCTTTAAAGCCATACCCTTTTTTCGAAAAGGTATCCCCATGTATCGTGATCATCGTTAGGAAGACCCGCATACAGGCTTTCACTTACAACAATTTCACCAAATGAGAAGAATACTTTCCCCATATACATCCCGGCTAAACGTCCGCGTCTTGGTACAATAGGAAAGAATCACATTCAGAGCAGTTCTAAGTCTTTTCAGAACTGCTCTTTTTGTCGGCTCTGAATCTGATACTTTCCTAATGAATTATACAACAAATGTCATTTTTTTGATATAAGACACAAAAAAGAAATGCCGGCAGATATTGCATCCGTCGACATTTCTTTATTATGAATATGTGTTTACACAGAATTACTATTTTTATTCTTTTACCGCACCGGATGTCATTCCACCGACAATGTATTTCTGTCCGATCATATAAACAATGATTACCGGGATACAGGTCAGCACGATATCTGCGAAGATATAGTTCCAGTAGCTCTTATTCTTTCCGAAGAACTGATACACTGCCATCGTCATCGGGAAGAGTTTACCCTTGCTGGACAGATACAGAGGTGTAAGGAAATCACTCCATACAGTCATGAACTGCAGGATAAAGCAGGTTACCATGGTAGGTTTCAGAAGCGGCATGATGATCTTAAAGAAAAGGCTTACCGGGCCGGCTCCGTCAATGACCGCTGCCTCATCCAGTTCTACCGGTATCGAAACGACAAAGTTTCGGATCGTGAATACACAGAACGGTATCATCGCACTTGTAAATACCAGAACAATACCAACACGGGTATCGTTCAGATGAAGTGCTGTCAGGACTCTTACCAGAGTTACATAGTTGACCGGGAAGAACAGTCCGCAGAGAACGAAATAATACAGAAATGTATTTAATTTTGTTCTGTTACGGCACATAACAAATGCTGCCATCGCACAAAGAGTAACACCAAGAGTCGTTGCTACCAGTGCGTAGATCAAGCTGTTCGCAAATCCCTGAATCAGGTTACCTTTTTTGATAACTTCCGCATAGTTCGAAAATACCCACTCTGTCGGAAGAGAAAGGCTCATTCGTGCTGCCTCACCTTTATTCTTAAAGGAGTTGATCAGTACCATATAAAATGGCAGGACAACTGTCAGGCACAGAAGAATACACACTACATGTTTCAGTATTGTCTGAACATTTTTTTTCATTACTGCTGCACCTCCTGTTTACTCATTGTCTTAACAATAAATACGCCAATGATCGCGGTTATGATCAGAAGGATCGTATTTAATGCGGAAGACATTCCATACTGTCCTCTGGAATAGAGCTGGAATGCATAAGTAGTAAGAACCTCTGTTGCATGTCCAGGACCGCCGTTTGTAAGAACATAAACGATATCGAATACTTTCAGACCATATGTAATACCGAATACCAGGTTGATCATAATGGAACCTGTCAGCATCGGAAGTGTTACATAGCGAAGTCTCTGCCAAAAGTTTGCACCATCGATCTGTGCTGCTTCATAATAAGATTTCGGAATCGTATTCAGACCTGCCAGGAAAATCGTCATAACATAACCGATACCTCTCCAGGCATCCACACCATAAATCGATTTCCATACAACTCCCAGATCAGAGAGCCATTTCTGTTTCAGGATTCCAAGATGCAGTGCATCCAGAATTGTGTTCAGAAGACCTGTGTTGTAATTCAGGATGGATTTAAAGATCAGACCGATGATTACAAATGGAAGGATAGATGGCAGATACAGTAAAGTTCTGTAAAGTCCTTTTCCTCTTAAGCCTTCCTGAAGCATGATCGCGATCATAAGTGCCGGGATCAGTTTCACAATATTGGAAATAATCGTAAATTTTAATGTGTTTCCAATTCCACTCAAATAGCCTTTATTTGATGTAAAAATCTCTTTAAAGTTCTGCAGTCCCACAAAATGTGTACCATTCAGGACGCTTCTGGAATTCCAGTCTGTAAAGGAATAACCAACGCCCATTGCACTCGGCAGAAGGAAAAAGATTACATACAGTGCCAGTGGTATGATTACAAACCACCATGGATATATTTTTTTCTTATTCACTGAAGTTACCTCCTGTTAGCAAACAGTGCGAAGGAGTTGTCTCCTTCGCACTGAAGATTACCCTTATTTTATAATGCCTGTTTAAAGCTTAGTTCCAGTTTTCGTCTCCGACAGTTTTTGCAGCTTCTGCACGGTTGGTATCCATGTTCTTAAGGACATCGTTTGCTTCCATTTCACCCTGGCAGAATGCGATCATATCCTGTCCGAACTGCATCCAGTAATCGTTTGTATATTTTGTACCATTCTGAAGTACAGATACATTCATTTTGTCTTTGTCTACTGTCTCAAGGAATTCTTCCTCTTCCGGCAGCCAGTGCTGTTCCAGGTTTTCATCGTTTACATCAAGGTTTGTATAAGCCGGTGAGTTGTCAAGGATTTCCTGAAGGCTTTCTGTTGTTGTTACAAAGTTGAAGAATTCTCTTACAAGGTCTTCATGCTCTGTTCCTTTATATCCGAACATGGTCGGGCCAGCCGGGCTTGTCGGGTACCATGTGTTGTCACCAAGTGGAATCAGGAACATACCGAATTCATCCTCTGTACCGGTATCTTCTTTGATCTGTTTAATGAAGCTGGAGTTTGCCATTGCCATTGCACATGTTCTGTCGCCGTATTCATTTGACATGTTTGTGCTGTCTGTTCCGATCCAGTCTTCTCCGAAGTATCCTGCATCAGAGAGTTCTTTGAACTCGTTCAGTACTTCGAGCATTTTTTCGTTATCAGCAAATGTTGCCTGATTTGTATTCAGTGCATCATACAGTCCCGGTGTTGCTTCTTCATAAACACCACCAATCTGGAAGAATGCAAGCTGATGCTGCCATCCGTCAGCTCCTGGCATAAACCATGGTGTGATTCCTGTTTCTGCAATCTTAGCACAGAGATCTTTCAGTTCTGCATAAGTTGTAGGAACTTCCCAGCCGTTTTCTTCAAACAGAGTTTTGTTATAAACCATTACATACTCAGGGGAATTGTTCCATACCTGAAGACCATATAATTTATCATTGTATGTACAGGATGCTTTTCTTGTTTCCGGCATCAGATTTTCCCATTCAGCTCCTGTAAAGTCGATGCAATATTTCTCCGGATCAACGATAGTAGATTCGATTGCAAATGGATTGGACTGAATCCAGAAAACATCTGCACAGGAATCTGTTGCCAGTTTGGACTGAAGAAGATCTGAATACTGATCTGCCGGGATTGTCTGAAGGTCAACAGTTACATCATAAGTATCCTCGAAACGCTCCAGTGTTTCATCATAACGGTTGTCCATCCAGCCTGTGGAAACCAGAATACTTAATTCCTCTCCTGCAAAATCTTTGGTGTTGTCATCCGCATAGACATTCACACTCAGACCTGCTGTCATAGATGCGAGCATAGCCGCTGCACAAGTTACCGCCCATAATTTCTTTCTTTTCATGAAAAAACCCTCCTTATAATTTCATGTTTCCGCATTTGTTAAACATAGTTTATCAGTAAGGACCTTTTTTATCCATGGATATTTTTACCTTGTATTTGTACTTTTTTCACTGCTTTCTATACTTTTTTCACATATTTTATACATCTTGCACATTTCTGATAGTTCTTTTTTGTTAATATCTTACTATATACTCTTTTTGTATTTGTACTTTTTTCACAAACATGATATACTTTGATATGTTATTTACATATTAGAATTATGCAGGAGGTCACAGATACGAAAACCCGAAGCCTTCAGTCAAAACTTTTTATGGCTTACCTCGGTATGGCAAGCCTTATTCTTTTTGCTTTTGCAAGCTTTTTCTACCTTTTTGTATCGAGTCGTCTGAAAGAAAGCCAGATCAGTGCCATGAATACACTGAACTCCAGCTTCAAATCACAGGTAGATTCCTCCATCATGGATCTGGATACCGTATCCGTAAACATCAACTACAGTAATATATCCAAGAGTATTCTTGACCAGAAATTTGAACTTAACCTTTCTGATGATATGCTTTCTGACATGTCTGATCTTTTTATTTCTCTCAGCGGAACAGAATTAAAAGCGGATCAGGTAAATCTGTATGATTTTTCCGGGTATGTACTCCAGGCAGGGCTTTCCACCATGGTCAAAAAAGCCGACGAATCTCGTTCAGACTGGCTGCAGCAAGCACTTGATGCTGACGGCAGAAAAGTACTGACGCATCCGTATCTTACATACGAATATTCCAAGTCAGCCAAATATGCCCAGTGGATGATTTCTGACTACCGTTCCTTTACCAACCAGTACCGCCGAAAAGTTGGTGTGGTTGAAACTGTCAAACAATGTAAATCTGTCTTCAAAAGTATCATTTCTTATCAGAAACAAAATCGTGATACGGCAGCCAGTGTCTATGTCTTCAATCAAGCTGGTGAACTGATCTATCCGTATGATATTTCAGAGGACGATGCCACTGCGATCAAACCATATTTTGATCTTACAGATGCCTCTCAGACTTCTGTAACTCTGACCAGCCCGTTAAATGGACAGACAGAATATGCTACACGAACAGATTCCAGTTATACCGGATATGCTTATCTGACGATCCAGCCGGAATCCTTTATCCTCGAACCTGTTTATAAAATGCTTCAGATTCTTCTGGCAGTTGTCGCAGCATTCCTTCTGGCTTCCATAGTTGTTTCTTATCGACTTTCCCGTTCTGTCGTAAAGCCGGTCAAGCATCTGAAACACATCATTCAGAGAATGGAACTGGATACCCTCGGCCAGGAAAAAGTCACTTCCTACCCGGTATCGGTCAACGAACTCGAGGAACTCTATCAGGCATTTCAGCTTATGAGTGACAACCTCAAAGTTTCCATGCAGGAGGTCACTGAGACAAAAGAACAGGAAATACGGGCACGAAATATGGCTCTTCAGACACAGATCAACCCACATTTTTACTACAACTCTCTGTCAAGTATCATGGTTCTTGCGGAAAACGGTGATAATGACACAGTTGCCAAAATGTGCCGGAATCTCTCTCTGATCATGCGCTATATTACAGACACAGGCAGTACAACAGTCACTCTCGCGGATGAGTTGGATTATGTTAAGAAGTACCTGTACTGCATGAAAGTGCGCTATCAGTCCAGTCTGAATTACATCATTGATGTAGACGAAAGCCTCCTTTCAGAAGAGGTTCCCAAACTGCTGATTCAGCCTCTCGTTGAAAATGCGATCAAATACGGCTCCGACTGTGCGCCGCCGTGGACGATCTCCATTCGCAGTGTCATCGCGGATAACTGCTGGAAGATTTCTGTCAGCGACACCGGGCCGGGATTTTCAGAAGAAGCGTGCGAAAAGATTGCACGGAATCTCGCGAAGGCGGATCAGAATCCGGGCCTTCCGGAACTCAGGATCAATGGACTGGGAACCATCAATGTTTACTTAAGATGGAAGATCTTCTGTAAAGGAAATATTATTTTTGAATATGGAAACACCGAAGATGGACACGGAGTTATTTCCATAGGACGATATGTGTAAATTGATATGTAGGACAATATATCAAAAGAAAGCAATTCAGCAATAAGCCATTTAAGAGATTTAAGAAAGAGGAATCATCATGAATTATACAGTAATCGTTGCGGAGGACGAAGAACTGCTGTTAAACAATCTGGTGCAAAAAGTCGGAAAAGCGGATCCGGATTTCCAGGTTGTTGGAACTGCCCAGACAGGCGACCAGGCACTTGCGCTGGTAGAAAAATTACATCCGGATCTGGTCATCAC
>CAVFJK010000043.1:0-14445 GCA_963622815.1 Ruminococcus bicirculans (ex Wegman et al. 2014) | reverse complement strand
GGATTGCCCTGCTTACCAGAGTCAGAAGTCAGTTTCCCTTTATCAAATTTATTATCACCAGTGGATTTTCAGATTTTGAATATACCAAAAAAGCAATTACTCTGAAAGTTTCTGAATACCTCCTGAAGCCGGTCGATCCGGATGAACTTCAGGAAACCCTTCAAAAGATCAAACGCGAATTTCAGATTGCCAGGAAAGACTATGAATCCGTATTCAACCCGGGCACTGCTGCCAAAACGCCTTCTCAGATTGCTTCGATCCTGAAAGATTTTATCGTAAAAAATTATGGGGATGATATCAATCTGAACCTAATCGCAGACAACATGAACTACAGTCCAAGCTACCTGACTAAGATTTTCTGTCAGGCCTATGACTGTACTCCTACGAAATATCTGCTCAATCTGAGAATGGACCAGGCACAGAAACTACTGATCCATGAGCCATCTCTTTCTGTCAAACAGGTCGGCGAAATGTGCGGTTATCATGACCAGGGGTATTTCAGCCGAATTTTCAAGAAACATACCGGCAAAAGCCCACTGGAATTTCGCGGTGAAAACGACGACAATGTAATTGTCATCGAAAATTGAATATCCAGACTTCTGACAGCATGACAAACGCCTGAACCTACGGGAATTTCCTGTAAGCTCAGGCATTATATTTTTATCTTCCAACAATTACTGTTTCATAAGAAACCTCTTCCATGCCATCGAAGCTTCCCTGTCTTTCTTCTACCGTCAATTTGCCTTTCTGATCATTCCAGAGCAGTCTTGTGGTTGCATATGCGCCTTTCTCAAAGTTGTAGTTATTTCCCTCATCTTCATAAAGAGTAAACTCTGCATCTGCTCCCGGATAGACCATCAATTTGATCGGTCCGTCTGGTTTCTGAGATGCATAGGTAAGTCCGTCTACAACCGGAAGAATACTTCCTGCTTTTACAAAGATCGGCATCTGGTCGATCGGCGCATCTACCGTCATATACTGACCGCCTTCATATTTTTCACCGGTCCAGTAATCATACCAGTCGGTTCCCTCAGGAAGATAGCACTCCCATGTTTTTTCACGGTCAAGCTCTGTACTTTCCGGTCCATAATACATTGGCTCTGTAACCGCACAGATCAGAAGTGACGGTCCAAACATGAACTCATTCTCGATCTTTCTCGCTGTCTTATCCTGCGGGAAGTCAAACAGAAGACTTCTCATAATCGTATAATCCTTGAAGTGAACAGCTCCTGCAAGAGAATAAATATACGGCATCAGATGATATCTCAGCTTAATGGATTTCTCAATCGCATCATAGAACAT
Organism: Ruminococcus bicirculans (ex Wegman et al. 2014); assembly: GCA_963622815.1. Classification (GTDB taxonomy): domain Bacteria; phylum Bacillota; class Clostridia; order Lachnospirales; family Lachnospiraceae; genus Blautia_A. The sequence continues at coordinate 13,143 of CAVFJK010000043.1, read as the reverse complement.
CGTTCCCTTATCACCAAAGTTCCAGATTTCTCTCGGAGTGTCGGTACCATGAGAACGGAACATCGGAAGGAACGTTCCCATCTCCAGCCATCTGGTATAAAGTTCGCAGTAGCCCTTGTCCTTTACACCTTCGTTGTATTTGCCCTGCCAGAACCACTTCGGTTCCGGGTCTGTATTGCATCCGCATCCACGGTTCTGCCATTTATCTGCTACCGTAAAGAATGCGCCAATGTCCAGTGTCCAGTACGGATAACCGCTCAGTCCCATATTCAAGCCTTCTACGATCTGGATCTTGAAGTTATCCCAGGAAGCGCAGGTATCTCCGGACCACAGCATAGCTGCATATTTCTGTCCGGATGCATAGCCGGAACGAGTCAGATTGAGGACTCGTTTGTCTTCGGTATCTTTTCTCTGGTTTTCGTAGATTCCTTTTGCATGCATCAGTGCAAACGCATTGGCAACTGCCGGGTCCAGATATTTCTTGTGCTCGCCGCCGACAAGTTCGTATCTTTCCCATGGCTCTCTTTTCACGCCGCCATTCCAGTCCGAACCGGAGAAAGGCTCTGTGGAATCGCACCACCAGGATTCAAATCCTTCATCAAAAAGTCCCTCTTTTGCCTGTTTCCAGTACATTTCGCGGGCTTTTTCATCAAAGGCATTATAAGTCGCATAATCATAAAGCAGATAGCCTGCATCAAAAAATTCCTGATGATTTTTGCCGCCTGCATTCATATTCGGCCATACAGAAACCATGCTGTGTGCATGCATTTTGTTGATTTCTTCCATGCATTCTTTGTTATCGCCGTAGCGTTCTTTGTCCAGGATCTTTTCACCCCAGTTGCCTGGTTCCCAGGTATTCCAATCCTGAACAACACAGTCGATCGGCACACCGATCTCTCTGTAATGACGCACGATTTCAGTCAGTTCTTTTGCTGTGTAATACTGTTCTTTTGACTGGATGTAGCCATATGCCCACTTCGGAAGCATCTGCGCTTTTCCGGTCAGATAACGGTAATCATGAATGATTCCATCCATTGTATTTCCACCAAGGAAATAATAATCAATCTGATCTACGGTATCCAGAAACAGATAAGATTCTCTGCTCCCATCATTAAAAGTCATCAGAGAACAACAGTCAAACAGGATTCCATAGCCTTCGGTAGATACAAAGATCGGCATCGGGATACGCATATTGTGCTGATACAGATACTGTGTATGTTTACGGTAATCGTAAATACCTTCTTCTGCCTGTCCAAGTCCATGAATCTCTTCGTCTTCTTTCCAGTCAAAGAAAACTCTCGCACGGTATCCGTCTCTGACCTTTTCTGCCTTCAGATTCTGGATAAAGTTTCTCTCACCGTCTACTGTCTTTACACGGTTGATGACCGGTTTTTCCCCGCCTGTATTGTAATGCACGACATCAATTCTGGTAAGGTCTGCTTTGTTCTGTTCCAGCCATACGCTTCCATCTGCATGTTTCCAGGTGATGCCGCCTGTCTTCAAATCTAACTCGGCCTGTACTGCTGATGTTTTTACTGTGAGTACACCACCTTCTTCTGCTGCCTCAAATGAAACCTGCGGATATTCTTTTTTCTCGATGATCAGAGATTCCTGCTCTGTTTTTATTTCGTCTTTTGCGATCACGCAGCGGATGATCTCTTCGGTTATCGGTATCAGGCGATATTTCATACCTGCTGCAGAAGTTTCCGCATATCTTTCCGTTCTTTTCATTTCCCCAATCTCCTTTATATAGTTTCTGTCCCCTGTATTATCCTGTCTGCTTTTCCAAAACAACTATAGTCCAAGCAAAAAAATTGACATGCCAGGATAACATTCTTATTTTTATCCTAACATGTCAGTTCTTCTATGGTCTATGACATATCTGATTCTGATTTTTAACTATTTTTACTCTTTTCGTCTTTCGGCGTTTTTCCGACGTGTTTTTTGTACAGACGATAAAAGTTGGAGATATTGTTAAACCCACACTCCATTGCAATATCGGTTACATTCATCCTGCCTTCCCTCAGCAGTTCTCTCGCATGATTAATACGCATTCGTGTCACGTAATCACTGAAACTGATATTTGTAACCTTACGAAAATACGAAGAAAAATAATTCGAACTCATATATACAGATGCTGCTACATCTTCCAGAGTAATCTTCTCACAATAGTGGGTATCAATGTAGGCAAATGCCTGTTCCAGGCGCTTCATGGCAGTTTTCTTTTCTTTCAGCATCTCGTCTGATTTAGATTCATCCTGATACGTACGGATCAGCATGGTCAGAATACGAAGGACATTGGCTTTGATCATCAACTGATAACCTTCTTTACGCCCCTGCCATTCTTTATAAATTTCCTCAATGCCGGCCCGAATCTCCGGATTGATCTCATCCTCCCTGCCGATACGGTTCTTGAAATTACTTCCACGCTCTACAAATGGTTTCAGATATCCGGTATCAAACACACTGATTTTTTCTGCCACAAATTCCGGTGAAAAGATCATAACAAGAAGCTTCATGTCATCCCCGATCAGATTCCATCCATGAGGCTCTACATTGTTAAAGATGATCACATCATCCTTTTCCATCGTATATTCCTGTCCATTGACAAAATAATTCCCCTTACCTTCCAGCACACAGGTAATCTCAAAATAGCTGTGCCAATGCCAGGTTCCCGGTTTACTGTTCTCCGGTGTCAGCCGTACCTCCGCAATCTGAAAAGGGAACTCCTTATCAAGTGGAATATTATCTCGTTCAAGTCTCATACTCTGCCTCCTGTCTCCGCATACAGACGACAAATATCTTTCTCTGCCCTGCAATACAGACAGTATAGCAGATTTCATTTTTGTTAGCAAATAAGCACCGGGAATGCATCTTAACCAAGTTACTATGAACAACACAAACAATAAAGAAGCCACCGGGCAGTGACAGTACCCGATGGCTTCCATTTATTTGAATTTGGGATTCAACGTATTAAGATTTTATTATCTGCCAAGAGATTCTACATAAGTTCCTTTTACATCGCTCCAGTTCTTGTCTGCATAGTCAAGAAGGTATGCAGCCTGTTCCAGAGACATTTCCGGGAACAGAAGGAATAAGCTATGAGAACCATATTTCTTAACGATACGGTCTACATTCTTGATCCAGTCTTCGAATTCTCCTGAGTAAACTTTTACCCAGATGGATTTGCCTGCTGCAATTGCTTTGTCGTAGATCACGTCCCAATCCGGAAGTGTTCCGTCCGGGCCGGCATCTCCACTTGTCCACTGCAGAGCATCGATTCCATCAATTTCCATCAGCGCATCCATGTGTTTGATCGCAGCCGGTCCGTCAAGATGATACAGGACATGGTCTACTTTCTCACTCTGTTCACGCAGGGATGGCTGGATGTATTTTCTGAAGTCTTCCGGTGACATCATTGCAGAGAAGTCGCACTGTAATTTTACAGTTCTTCCAGGTCCCCAGATCTGGAATACCGTGTAAGCATTTCCACCTTCTTCATCTTTGATGATGTCATAGAAGCGGTCATAATATTCATAGTAAACATCGGTTACTTCCTGGATTCTCTCACCGATCATATCCGGCTCATCCAGCAGGTCAAACAGGATATCCTGTGCACCACGGAGAGAAGCAAGTACATCGATATTTTCCATAAGGTCAGGCATATCTACAACGAAATCGTCTCCTGCCAGTTCTTTACAGTCTTTTGCAAGCTGGATGTGTTTCTTGAACCATTTGTTCTCAGGGTCGAATTCCAGTTTCGGCACACCTTCCCAGCTGTCCAGACATTTATTAAACCATACGGTGTCTTCCTTGAAGCCAATCTCAGATCCCAGATAGGAAGCTACAGATCCTGGTCCAAAGTCAATGTTCAGGTTCGGGAAGCTCTCTCCAAGGAATGCATGTGTATCGCAGAAATAACGATAACGGTCTACGATCCTCTGTGCATTCTGGTATTTGTCTTCCATGTCTTTCCATTTCAGTTCTTCAGGCATGTTGTAATATTTACCCTGACAGATCTGATCCAGATAACCACCCTCAACCGGTGCTCCGTCTGAATACTGTTCTACTTCCGGTCTTCTGGCGATCACGCACATCAGCGGTCTTCCGGTGTTTTTGTGCTGCCAGTAATTTCTGAATTTCTCTTTGGTAGCTTCCCAGTTAAGCTTGTATCCTTCTCCCGGTTTTGGAAGCTGGATCTTACTTAAATCTACAGCACCTTTTTCGAATTTCGGTGTTTCAACAACTTTTTCTTCTGCTTTCGGAGCTTCTTCTTTAACTTCTTCCTGTGCCGGTTCTGCACCTTCTACCGGAAGATCGTCAAATTCACCGGCTGCGGCTTTTGCGCAGAATCCGGATTCCGCATATTTCTTAGCCTGCTCTGCTGCGGAAGCTGCATCTTCTGTATAAGCATCTGCACCGATCTCATCAGCGAATTCCTGGCTGATTGGAGCACCACCAACCATGATCTTGATACGATTACGGAATGGCTGTTTCAGAAGTGCTGCAACAGTGTCTCTCAGAGACGGCATGGTTGTTGTAAGAAGCGCGGAAAGAGCTACGATGCTTGCTTCTTTATGTGCATTTACTTCATCAATAAATGTCTGGATCGGTACGTCAACACCAAGGTCGATAACTTCAAACCCGGCACTCTCAAACATCATGCCAACAAGGTTTTTACCGATATCATGCAGGTCACCTGCTACAGTTCCGAGGATAATAGTTCCTGCACTTCCTGCCTCGCCTGTTGCAAGGTACGGTTTCAGGACTTCTACACCGGCTTTCATAGCACGTGCAGCTGCAAGCATCTGTGGAACAAAGATGATCTCTTTCTTGAAATTATCACCTACAACGGCCATAGCTCCAATCATTGCATCATTTAAGATAGCGGTCGGATCACAGCCTGCATCCAGAGCCTCCTGGACTGCCTGTCCGATCTCTTTATTCTTACCATCCTGCGTTAATTTAAATACTTTCTGCATCTTCTCATCGAGTGGAGAAGCTGGTGCCGGCTGTGTTTCCTCAGCAACTTTATTTCCAAATTTATCAATATACTGCAGACAGTATTCGTCACGCTCTAACAGTGCATTTGTTGCGTAGATCATACCGATCATATTCTTGTTGGTCGGGTCAACGATCGCACTGTCCATACCTGCGTTCATAGCAAGTACCATAAATGCCTGGTTAATATTTTTTCTCACCGGAAGTCCGAAGGAAATATTGGAAAGACCACTTGTGATATGGATATCCGGATATTCGTATTTAATTCTTCTACAACAGTCTGCAAATACAGTTAATGCAGTCTGGTCTGTTCCTAAAGTTACAACCAGTGGGTCAATGTGTAAACGGCTTGGTGCAATGCCGTACTGTTTTGCTTTTTCCATGATTCCGAAGAAGATTTTCATACGGCGTTCTACGGAATCCGGAATACCATCGTTATCACACAGAAGTGCTACACATTCCCAGTCTGTGTCCGCGATTACCGGGAAAATCGTGTCGATTTTGTCTCCTTCAAGAGATACAGAGTTGATAAGACCTGGTCTCTTGCAGAATGGAATCGCTGCTACACAGGATTTTGCACTCGGGCTGTCTACGCAGATCGGTGTATCTGTTACTTCCTGTACAAGGTCGATCATCCATTTCAGTGTTTCTACTTCTACGTCCTCTTCTACAGACGCACATACGTCCAGAAATGTGGCACCCGCTTCTGCCTGCATTCTGGCTCTTTCTCTGATCAGGTCCGCGTCCTTCTCAGCGATTGCCTTCGCAACTGACGGAATAGATCCGTTCAGTTTCTCTCCTATTATAATCATTATTTCGTTCCCTCCTGCTTATAGCTTTTGCTATAATTTTTGCTTTTCCTCCGATAAGGTTCCGCTAAAATCCTTATCTGTTATTATCATTCTATCTCAAAGAAGAGAATCTCTGCGTCTGCTATTTTCCGATTCATATATACTATCTTACTGTGATTTTATGTTTTCTTACACCTCTTCCTGCGATGTATTGTATTTCGAATATGGCAATGCTATATTTGTTTCAACACCGTTTTTATGTGAAAGGAACTGTAGAATGATGCAGTATAAGATTACCGTTTTACCATATGGACAAATTCTGAAGGCCAGTGAAGGAGAAAATCTGCTCCATATCCTTCAGAAAAATGCGCTGGCTCCGGATGCTCCCTGTGGTGGCAATGGAAAATGTGGAAAGTGTACTGTTTATATAGAAGAAAAAAAAGTGCTCGCGTGCCAGACTGTAGTTCATCAGGACATGACTGTACGAATCCCTGAGAAAAACGAACTCCAGATACTGACCCATGGAGCCTCTGTAAAGGTTCAGCCCGATGGGCGTGACCGCTATGTACTTGCTTATGATATCGGAACTACAACCGTTGTCTGTTATCTTCTGGATGGCATTTCCGGTCAGGAACTTGCCAGAGAAAGTACTCTGAATCCACAGACTGCCTACGGTGCTGATGTGATTTCCCGCATTGAATATGTTATGCGTAACAAAACTTCTGAACTTCAGGACTGTATCGTCCACACACTTTCAGAACTTGCTGCTGTCGTGTCTGCCAGAGCCGGAATCTCTCCGAGTGAAATCACCCTTGCCTGCATTGTCGGAAATACCGCCATGCATCATCTTTTCCTTGGAATTGATCCTGCGCCGCTGACGGTACCGCCTTATATGCCAAAGGTATCGAATGCCATGGAGATTCCTGCCACTCCGCTGCTTTCTATTCATCCGGAGGGTCGCTTACGCATTCTTCCAAATATTGCAGGATTTGTAGGTGCTGACACCGTAGCATGTATGGTTTCCACTCATTTTGACCAGCTTGGTGAACTGACGCTTATGATTGATATTGGTACTAACGGAGAAATGGTCCTCGGTGACCGGCATCGCAGGATTGCCTGTTCTACCGCTGCCGGTCCGGCCTTTGAAGGAGCGAAGATTTCCTGCGGCATGCGTGGCGTTACAGGCGCTGTCGATCACATTTCTGTAAAAGACGGAAAACTTTGTTTTCATACGATTGGAGATACAGACCCCAAAGGAATCTGTGGTTCCGGCCTCCTGGATCTCACTGCCGCCCTTCTGAATAGCGGATTTTTAAATGACGCCGGGCTGATGCAGGCTCCTGCATATCAGCTTGGTACTTCTTCCGTTACTTTGACTCAGAAAGATATTTCCGAAGTCCAGTTTGCCAAATCTGCCATCCGTTCCGGTATTGAACTTCTCGCAGAGCGAATGCAGGTATCTGTAGGAGATATCCATAAAGTGTATCTTGCCGGAGCCTTTGGAAATTATCTTAATCCGGCTTCTGCATGTCGGATCGGTATGATACCACCCGTACTGCTTGAACGTATTGAACCAATTGGAAATGCAGCCGGGGAAGGTGCAAAGCTCTGTGCCGTGAATCGCCGGGAATTTGCTTACAGTCAGATGCTTGCCGCAAGGACAGAGTTTCTGGAGCTGGCATTCTGTCCGGAATTTCAGGATTGCTATATTGATCATCTGATGTTTGGGGAGGAATAAAAATGAATTACAAAGAACTTGAAGATCTGGCTTTAGAATCAGGATTTACGCATACTGCCCCACTCGATATTACAACAATCGAATTAAAACAGGAAGTCCGCGATATGTGCAGACAAGGATGCCAACAGTACCAAAAACGCTGGAGCTGTCCTCCCGGATGTGGTTCTCTGGAACAGATTCATTCAATGATTTCTCAATATCAGGGTGGAATCCTTGTCCAGACAACAGCCTCTCTTGAAGATTCCTTTGACTGGGATGGAATGATGAAAACGCAGACACTTCATCAGGACAATTTTGTCAGTCTGATAGAAAAACTTCATAATTCTGCTGTCAGCTTTCTGCCTCTCGGCACCGGCTGCTGTACGCTCTGCGAAACCTGCACCTATCCAGATGCGCCCTGCCGTTTTCCTCAGAAAAAGATTTCTTCTATGGAAGCATGTGGCATGCTTGTCTCAGAAGTCTGTCAGAAAAATAATCTGAAATATTATTACGGACCGGATACGATCTCTTACGTGGCAGGTATCCTTTTTCAGGATTTTTCATTATAGAACCCGGATAATGGTTTATGTTTTTTCTATAGGACAAATCCTTTAATATGGTAAAATATTAAATTTTTTCATTGACAGTGCATTTCCCCGATGATAGAATTGAAAAAAGCGACGAAGGTGTCAGTTTTTTTGTAAACTGCACCTTTTTTCATTATTAAATCGAAAAGGAGAGTTTCTATCATGAAAAAGATTTGTTATTTATTAACTATGGGATTACTCGCAGGAAGCCTTACCGTTCCTGTATTTGCTGCTTCTGATGCCGATTCTGCAACCGATAAGAAATGGGTTATCGCTACAGATACTGTATTTAAGCCGTTCGAATACACAGATGATGACGGAAACTTCGTAGGAATTGACGTTGATATTCTTGATGCTATCGCAAAAGACCAGGGATTCGAATACGAACTGAAGAGCCTTGGATGGGACGCTTCTATCGCAGCATGCCAGGCTGGACAGGCTGATGGTATGATCGCAGGCGCTTCTATCACAGACGAAAGAAAAGAGAGCGGATGGCTGTTCTCCGATGGATATTATAATGCCACACAGACCATGACTGTACAGAAAGATTCTGATATTAAGGGATTTGACGACCTCAAAGGCAAGACAGTAGGTGTTAAGACCGGTACTCAGGGTGCTACTTACGCAGAAAGCCTGAAAGACGAATATGGATTCAACATCACTTATTATGAGGATTCACCGACAATGTATCAGGCAGTTCTTGGCGGACAGGTCGTGTCCTGCTTCGAAGATACACCGATCATGGCATCCTCTATCAAAGACGGAGATCTTGCACTCCAGATTCTGGAAGACACTGCAAACGAAGGATCTCCTTACGGATTTGCAGTTTTTGATGCTGACAATCAGGAACTTCTTGATCTGTTCAACGCCGGTCTGAAAGATATCAAAGAAAGCGGCGAATACAACGAGATCATCGCTAAATACCTTGGCGAAGACGCTGTTCCGACAGAAGAAGCTGAAGCTGACGCTGATGCAACAGAAACACCGGCTGCTGACGAAGAAGCTGCTGAATAATTTTTTAAAGTCAGACCTTATCAGATAAACTGATTTAAAACACTACACGAATTACAGGGCTGCTGCATTTTGTGGCAGCTTTGTTTTTGAAAGGAGTTTTCCATGATCCAGATTATAACCAGATATGGAAATCTGCTGCTTCTTGCTATGGGACAGACCTTACTGCTTGCACTGTGTGGTCTGTTTTTTGCCTGTATTCTGGGTATGTTTTTTGGTCTCTTAAGTGTCCTGAAAAACAAAGCATGCAGAATCATATCCTCTGTTTTTGTTGACGTGATCCGTGGTGTCCCGATGATCGTTCTCGCGTATTTCATCTATTTCGGTGTTCCATACTGCCTGAACAACATGATGGGATTCAACTTTACACTGACGGCACTCCAGGCCGGTACTATCTGCCTTGCACTCAACTGTGGCGCTTATATGGCAGAAATCATCCGTGCAGGTATCCTGTCTGTAGATCCGGGACAGATGGAGGCAGCAAGAAGTCTTGGTCTTCCATATTCCCGTGCAATGATCCGCGTTGTACTTCCACAGGCGATCCGTACTATGATCCCAAGTATCATCAACCAGTTCATCATTACCCTGAAAGATACTTCCATTCTTTCTGTCATCGGTTTCCCGGAACTGGTCAACACTGCAAAGAACGTTGTTGCCAATTCCTTTATGTCCTTCCAGACATGGGGAATCGTTGCCGTTATGTATCTGATCGTAATCACGATCTTATCAAAAGTAGCTAAAATTGTAGAAAGGAGACTGAACCGTGGCCGTAAATAAAGAGAATGTCAAAATTCATGTATCACATCTGAAGAAAAACTTCGGTGCCCTGGAAGTATTAAAAGATATCTCCACCGACATTCATGAAGGCGAAGTAGTCGTTATCATCGGTCCCTCCGGAAGCGGAAAGTCAACCTTTCTCCGCTGCATGAATAAACTTGAAGAAATTACCGCCGGCGAGGTGGTTGTAGACGGACACAATCTTACAGACAAACATATTGATATCAATAAAGTCCGTGAAAATGTAGGAATGGTATTCCAGCATTTCAATCTTTTCCCGCATATGAATGTCACACAGAACCTTATGCTTGCACCTGTGGAACTGAAAAAAGCCTCCAAAGAGGAAGCGAAAGAGCGTGCCATCCACATGCTGAAAAAGGTAGGCATGGACGACAAGGCAGAGACTTATCCGGAACAGCTTTCCGGTGGTCAGAAACAGCGTGTGGCTATCGCGCGTGCACTCTGTATGACACCTGATATCATGCTCTTTGATGAGCCTACCAGTGCCCTTGATCCGGAAATGGTCGGTGAAGTCCTGCAGGTTATGAAACAGCTTGCTGCCGATGGTATGACAATGGTGATCGTAACCCATGAAATGGGCTTCGCACGAGAAGTCGCCGATCGGGTCATCTTCATGGACGGTGGTTACATTGTAGAAGAAGGCTCCCCGCAGGAAGTACTCCTGAATCCGAAAGAACCACGAACCATTGATTTCCTGAATAAAGTACTGTAGACGAGTTCAGCCGCTGCGAATGCAGCGGCTGAGTTTTATTTTACATACTCTTCAATCACACATGTATGCTCTTTTGTCTTTTTATCATAATTGATTCCAACTAAAAGAATATTTCCCTGATACTCTTCAAGACTTTTACAATATTCTTTTTCTTTGATCTGTTTAATAGCGCCTTCCGCATCTTTATTCCATTTTAACTCAATTACAAGAGCGGGTTTTTCCGCAAATTTCTTTCGCGGAATAAACACCATATCAGCAAAACCCTTTCCACCTGGGAATTCTCTGTACACAGTATAAAAATTCCGGGCAGCATACAAGGCAAGTGAAATAGTATAACTCAATGCATTTTCATCATTATACTGAAGATGCGAAGTTTCAAAATGAGCCTGTTGAATTCCTTTTGCAACCTGAGCTGGTCTTTTCTGCCAGATTGCATTCAGAGTATCCGCAGAATCTTTTAAGGACTTAGAAATTTCTCCCCAGTCAGATACTGCCACTGTACTCACATATTCTCCACGAATCTCATTATTTGGAATGAACACACATTTATTGTCACAGTCATATCCAAGATATCCAAGATGAATCAGCAGTGTCAGAACATCATCTTCCGTTCGGAATGTAGTCATATCATTGGTAAAGCTCGCAGTATTTACGGGAATTCTTTCGCCTGCCATCATACTGAGGACATCATCTTTCAGCCCCTCAAAATTCATGTCAATATAAGTCTGAAGAGCTTCAACGGTTTCGGTCTGATTCCAGTAGTTTCCGATTTCCCCCAGACGCATACAGTTTACTACTGAACGTGGACTATATATTGACTGTGCCCGCTTAAATGAGTATCCGTCATACCAGCTTTTTATCTCATCCATCTGCATATGATATACTGTACATAGATTACTGACTTCAGCCTCAGTAAAGCCTGTAAACTCTGCTAATGGACCTGGATTTATCATCGAAAATTCGTCAAACATATTTAATGCCGAATGTGTACCATATTTCTTAATCGGTAAGATTCCTGTCATGTATGTTAAATGAATGTATTCCTTATCTTTCAGTAAATCTCTCAGGAAATCAAGATATATTTTCTGTGCCTCACTGTCATTCTTGTATTCACGAAAAACACAATCCCACTCATCAATGATCACTATAAACGGGCAACTGGTTTTATTATAAACATCCTGCATTGTACGGGTAAGATTGGTATTATCAAAATACCGAATATCCGGATATTCTTCCAACACTTCCCACAGAACACTTTTACAAAGCAGCTTCAGCATTTCCCTGATACTTTCACTTTGGCTCAAAAACTCCTGCATATTCAGAAAAATCACATCATACTTATTCAGATATTTTTCAAAATTAATACTTTGGGAAATTTTAAATTGTGTAAAGAGTTCTTTTGAGTCACAGCCTCGACTATAATAAGCTACCAGCATATTTGCTGCCATGGATTTTCCAAAACGTCTCGGCCGACTGACGCAAATATTGCATTCCATCGTATTCAGCACTTTATTTGTATATTCAATAAGTCCCGTCTTGTCCACATAAATTTCAGAATTCACTGCACGGCTGAAATTTCCATTTCCTGGATTCAGGTAGCTTCCCATCTGCTGCACCTCCTTTGCCATTTTTACCTATCTTCTATTTTATATGATAAACAGGGCTCTTACAATATGAAACTATCGCAAAATTTCGTTGCATTCCACCCAATATTTACATCTTCTCCGGTACGATTTCGAGCCAGTATCCGTCCGGATCGTTGATGAAATAAATACCCATCGCCGGATTTTCGAAGCAGATACAGTCCATCTCTTCGTGTTTCTTATGAGATGCTTCCATATCATCTGTTGTAAATGCAAGGTGAATCTCGTTATCACCAAGATCATAATGATCCTTTTCCCAGTCTCTTAACCAGGTAAGTTCCAGCTCAAAGCCGGTCTTTCCATCTCCAAGATATGCAAGAATAAAGCTCCCGTCCTCGGCTTCTTTACGTCTCACTTCCTTAAGACCGAGGGCTTCCTCGTAAAATTTAATGGACTTATTCAGGTCCATAACATTGTAGTTGTAATGTGCAAACTGAAAACTCATGTTGGTATTCTCCTTATTTTAAATATTTTCTCCTAATAATTCTTCAACCACTGTTTTAAAATCATATAATTTATCAATATACACATGAATGATTGTCTGGCAATGCTCTTTCACAATCACACCATCGTAATCATGCGCAAGCTGATTTCTTATTTTCAGCATATCTATCCATTCATCACCTGTAATCAACTTCGCCTGAAAAGACTGCTTCAGTACTTCTCTGGGAGAACCTGTAACAAATCCAGTAATTGCATAATATTGTACCAGAATATCTTTCATGACTTTCCATGCCAGATCAAATGTGATACTGAATTTTGCACTGGTTCCACTAAGCACAAACGAATCTGACAGATCACGTTCCCTGGCTTCTGCCAGCGAATCCAGAGAGTTTTGAAATGATTCAAATCTTCTTATAAATTTCTCGTCCATATTGTTCAA
>CAVFJK010000042.1:8251-17147 GCA_963622815.1 Ruminococcus bicirculans (ex Wegman et al. 2014) | reverse complement strand
GCGCAACGTCTGATAAAGAAAAAAATATTCGCGGTGAGGGAAATCTGCTTGGTGGTGTTCCAAATCCGACATTGAAAGCAAGTGAATGGGGCTGGCAGATAGATCCAAAAGGACTCAGATATATATTAAATATGTACTGGGACAGATATCAGAAACCGTTGTTTGTTGCGGAAAACGGACTTGGTGCAACGGATCAGCCTGTCAGAAATCCAGATGGAACACTCACTGTTGAAGATGACTACCGCATTGAATATCTGAAAGAACACATTGCACAGATGGAAGAAGCGGTGAATGATGGTGTGGAAGTGATGGGATATACAGTCTGGGGATGTATTGACCTGATCAGTGCATCATCGGCGGAAATGAAGAAAAGATATGGTCTGGTATATGTGGATCGGAATCAGGATGGTTCCGGAGATATGACTAGATATCGTAAGAAAAGTTTTTACTGGTACAAGAATCTGATAAAAAATAATGGAAGGCAGGAAAGATAATGAAACTTATAGCAAACAAACTAGAAACTCCTAAGATGACTTTAAACAACAGACTGGTTTTACCACCGATGGATTTCGGAACATGTGATGCAGATGGCCACATTACAGAAAAAACACTGGAGCATTATGACAAGAAGACAAAGGGAGGGTACCTTTCCATGGTAATTGTCGAGCACAATTTTATTGCTCAGGATGGTAAGGCAACCAAGAGACAGATGTCTGTTGCAGACGACAGTACAATTGAGGGACATAAAAAACTTGTAGAGGTGATTCATAATAATGGCTCAAAAGCCGTACTTCAGATCAGCCACGGTGGAAGTGAGACAGTACAGGACATCACCGGAAGTGAGTCCATGGCACCATCAGTTCAGGAAATCCCGGGAAGAAAAGCTGCCGACAGAGCTATGACAAAAGAAGATATTGACCGTGTGATCAGACAGTTTGCAGATGCGGCAAGACGTGCAGTTGAGGCCGGATATGATTCTGTTCAGATTCATTCTGCACATGGATATCTGCTGGATCAGTTTTATTCTCCGTTAACAAATAAAAGAACAGATGAATATGGCGGAAGTCTTGAAAATCGTCTGAGAATTCATCTTGAAGTGATCAAGGCAGTGCATGAAGTTGTAGGAGAAGATTATCCTCTGGAACTCAGACTTGGAGCCTGTGATTATATGGAAGGCGGAAATACAGTAGAAGACGGTGCTGAAGCAGCAAAGATTTTGGAAAAGGCCGGTATTGATATTCTGGATATTTCCGGTGGAATGTGTGGAACAGCAGTAAAAGGTCATGAAAAAGAGCAGGGTTATTTCTATGAATCTTCAGAAGCAGTTAAGAAAGCAGTCAGCATTCCGGTAATCCTGACAGGGGGTATTTCAGATGTGAACGCAGCCGAAGAACTGCTTGCATCCGGAAAAGCAGATCTGCTTGGTATCGGAAGAGCAATGGTGAAAGATGCTGAATGGGCGAAGAAAGCATTAACTGAGTAAATGGCAGAACAAATTTAAATAAATACAGGACAAAACTGGGAAAGTGTGGAAAAAAAGAACACTTTCCCAGTTTTGTCTATATAAAACGGCAGAATCCGGCACTATAATATGTAAAAATAAAAAGGAAAAATACAGACGAGGAGGACATACAAATGAAAGAAGTGAAATCACCAAAAAAGCCATTGCTTTATTATTATGGCATCGTGCTTCTGATCATTGTCGTTTTTAATGTGCTTGTGACTCCGATGCTTACAAAGACGATGGTCAAAGAAGTTGATTATGGAACTTTTATGTCGAAGATCACGATCATTCCAAGAACTTCCGGTGCACTTGGTTATACTATGCAGGTAGAGCAGGGCGACAAATATCTCCTGACAAAGCAGGAACTGGAAAACAAGATCGCAACTTTCACCGGCGGACGTGCCGCAGAGGAAGTTGTATTTGGCGAAATTACGACCGGCGCATCGAATGATATTGAGCAGGCAACGAAGATTGCAAGAGCTATGATTACTCGTTACGGTATGAGCGAGGATTTTGACATGGTTGCTATGGAAACCGTGACAAACCAGTATCTTGGCGGGGATGCGTCTCTGGCATGCTCAGCGGATACACAGAATGAGATTGACCGAAAAGTTGTTGAACTGGTCAAGAGAGAGCATGAAAAAGCAAAGAAGATTCTTCTCGATAACCGTCAGAAACTGGATGAGCTGTCAAATTATCTCTATGAGAAAGAGACGATCACAGGAGAAGAATTCATGGCGATTCTGAATGGCGACGAACCTAAGAAAGAGGCAGTGCCAGAAGAGAAAGAAGTAAAGACGGAATCAGAAACTGAGACAAAGGAGGCGGATGCGGATGAACAGACGATCTGATATTGGATGGTTTGAACTGATCGTAGGAGTAGTCCTGATTATTCTCGGCATTGTAATCATGCGTCAGCCGGCAGGAGTACTTACCTGGATCGTAATTATGTGTGGCGTGCTTGCGGTCTTAAGTGGAATCGGAGATATTGTCCTGTATGTGAAGATGGAACGTTTTACCGGATTTGGGCCGATTGTTTCGCTGGTTACCGGTATCCTCAGTGTAATGGCCGGCTTTATGCTGATGGCACATCCAGGAGCCGGAACCTGGGCACTTGCAATGATTCTTCCAATCTGGATCATTGCACATTGTATTTCCAGACTTTCCCACCTGCAGTATATGAAGATGCATTTTGGAATGACTTATTATACAATTTCCCTCATTCTGAATATCCTTGGACTGGTTGTCGGAATTTTACTGATCTTCCGCCCGATGATCACAATCTTCTCAATGGGCGTGCTTGTGGGAGCGTTCCTGATCCTTGAGGGTGTGGAATGCATCCTTGCCGGACTGGGCGGCAGAAGATACTATAGATAAAAGAAAGGCTATGGACAGTAACAAAATCACAGACAATAAGAAAAATGAAATACACAGATTCTTCACAACTGCTTTAAAGTAAAATTAAAGTTTCACCTGTATATTGTACGTATCGAAACAAGATAACAAAACGGATCAGAACCGCGGTACAATATAGAAAGGTGGAACTTTTTTTATGAAGAAAAAATATGTAGCAGTAATGTTAGGATTAGTATTAAGTATGTCAACAGCAAGCGTTTACGCAGCAGAAAGCTCAGCAGCGACAGCAGCGGAATCAACAGACAGCAACTCCTCAGATGATTCGACCAGTAGTTCTTCAGACAGCACATCATCGGATGATAAGAATGCATCACAGGGACAAAAACCGGACGGTGAGCCGCCGGAAAAACCGGATGGGGACAACGGTGAGGCACCAAGTGGAGAGAAACCGGACGGCGAACCGCCGCAGGGTGACGGACAGGGAGGTCCAGGAGGAGCACCTGGTGGACAGTCCCAGGGCGTTGAAAGCTATGATGCAGTAAACGATTACACAGAAGATACAACGGTAGACGGTGAGACGCTTTCTTCCACAGGAACCGATGAAAACGTAGCACACATCTCCAATGGAGCAAAAGTTTCTATTAAGAATGCAACGATCACAAGAGAATCTTCTGACAGCCAGGGCGGTGATAACTCCAGCTTCTATGGTGTTGGAGCAGCAGTCCTTGCAACAGACGGAGAAGCTTATGTAAGCAATTCCACGATCGATACAGACTCTAAAGGCGCAGCAGGACTGTTTGCTTACGGTGACGGAACGGTTTATGCAGCGAATGACACGATCACAACAAAACAGGATACCTCCGGTGGTATCCACGCAGCAGGCGGCGGAAAGCTTTATGCATGGGATATGACGGTTGAGACAAACGGAGAATCCTCTGCAGCGATCAGAAGTGACCGTGGAGGCGGAACGATGGTAGTCGATGGCGGAACCTATACTTCAAACGGAATCGGTTCTCCGGCAATCTACAGCACCGCAGATATTTCTGTAAACAATGCAACACTGACTGCAAACGGATCCGAAGCAATCTGCATCGAGGGTCTGAACTCTATTCATCTGTTTGACTCAGACCTGACAGGAAATATGAGTGACAATGAGCAGAATGACTGTACATGGAACGTAATTCTTTATCAGAGCATGTCCGGTGACTCCGAAGTCGGAAACAGTACGTTTGAGATGAATGGTGGTTCCCTTACTGCAAAGAACGGCGGTATGTTCTATACAACAAATACAGAGTCTACGATCACACTTTCTAATGTAGGCATCACTTACGCAGACGACAACGATTTCTTCCTGAAGTGTACAGGAAACAGCAACCAGAGAGGCTGGGGCGAAAGTGGTAAGAACGGTGCGGACTGCCTGTTCACTGCAACACAGCAGGAAATGCAGGGCGATGTGGTATGGGACAGCATCAGCCAGCTTGATTTCTATATGACAGATGGAAGTACTCTTACCGGTGCAGTCACAGATGATGAGAGCAACGCAGGAGAAGGTGGCGACGGTTATTGCAACCTCTATATTGGAGAAGGATGCACCTGGACAGTTACAGGCGACAGTACACTGACCAGTCTTTCCAACAGCGGAACGATTGTGGATGACAAAGGCAATACCGTTACTGTAAAAGGAACAGATGGAACTGTTTACGTAGAAGGCGAAAGCGATTATACTGTAACTGTAACTTCTTATTCTGATAAAGCAGATCTGTCCGGTGCTTCCTCCACAACTCAGTGGTCTGATTATGAAGTAGAAAAACCGGAAGAGCTTGCTTAAGATAAAAATATTTCAGAACAACGAGACTGTTTGTTCAGGAATGAAAATAAAAGCTTATAAATAGTGACAATAAAGGAGCGGGCGTATGAGACTTTTACTTGCAGAAGATGAAAAGGAACTTTCGGATGCACTGGTGGCAATCCTGAAGCACAATAATTATTCCGTGGATGCCGTTTATAATGGAGAGGATGCATTACATTATCTGGAGGCGGATAATTATGATGGAGCGATCCTGGATATCATGATGCCGAAGATGGATGGAATTACCGTACTGAAAAATATCCGTGCGCAGGGCAATGATGTTCCGGTTCTGATCCTGACTGCAAAGTCCGAGGTGGATGACCGTGTACTCGGGCTGGACAGCGGAGCAGATGATTATCTCAGTAAGCCATTTGCGGCAAAAGAACTTCTGGCAAGGATCCGCTCTGTAACAAGAAGACGGACGGAAGCTGTCAGCTCTGTTTTAAAAGTAGGAAATCTTTCTCTGGACTGTACGACTTTTGAACTGAAATCTCCCGCTGACACGATCCGTCTTCCAAATAAAGAATTTCAGATCATGGAACTTCTGGCAGCTAATCCAGGACAGGTAATTTCCACGGAGCGTTTTATGGAAAAAATCTGGGGATACGACAGTGAGGCAGATGTTGGCGTTGTCTGGGTCTACATTTCCTATCTGAGAAAAAGGCTGACGGGACTTGAGGCAAACGTGAAGATTAAAGCAGCCCGCGGACAGGGATATTATCTGGAACTGGAGGTCCAGCCATGATCCGGGATCTGAGAAAAAAATTTATTCTGGTGGCAATGTTGTCCACGCTGGTAGTTCTTACGGCAATCATGGGCGTTGTAAATATCAGTAATTATAAAGATATGCTGGATCGGGCGGATGAGATGACGACTCTCCTGACACAGAATGATGGAGATTTTCAGGAGAATCCTATGGACAGTGAAACAGAACCTCCTGAAAAGCCGGACGACAATAAGACAGAAGATAATCCGGCAGAACAGAACGGAGAGGAACAGCAGACTCTCCCGGAGAAGCCGCAGGATGATAATAAAGGTAAAGAACATTTTTCAGCAGAGACACCGTTTGAGACGCGTTATTTTATTGTGACGGAAGATGAGGACGGCAATATCACCGACTGTGATCTGGACAGGATTGCAGCGGTTGATGAGAGTACGGCAGAGGAATATGCGGAGAATGTCAGCACAAAGTCAAAAACAACAGGATTTGAAGGAATCTATCGCTACAGAGTTACAGAGACAGAAGATGGTGTAAAATATGTATTTCTCGATTGCCGTCGGGAAATCTCGAATTTCCGTACAGTGCTGGTAACGACTGTATCAGTTTCGCTTCTTGGTCTGGCAGCAGTTTTTGTGCTTGTCGTGATCTTTTCCAGAATGGTGTTCCGGCCGGTGGAAGAGAGCATTCAGAAACAAAAGCGTTTTATTACAGATGCCAGTCATGAGTTAAAGACACCACTGACGATCATTGATGCAAACACGGAAGTACTGGAAATGGAAAGCGGCGAGTCGCAGTGGACAAAGAGCACTCGTAAACAGATCCAGAGACTTTCAGGGCTGGTGCAGCAGTTGGTGACGTTGACTCGCCTGGACGAAGAAAAGGGTCTGCAGGATATCGCAGAATTCAACCTTTCCGAGGCAGTTTCAGAAAGTGTACAGCCATATGAAGCACTGGCACAGACAAAAGAAAAGAACCTGACGCTTGAAATCGAAAATGATCTTTCTTATGTGGGAAGTGAAAAATCAATCCGGCAGCTGGCGGGAATCTTGATGGATAATGCGGTAAAATATTCTTCCGATAAGGGAAAAATTACGCTGACACTGAAGAAAAAAGGAAAGAAAATTCTGCTGGAAGTATACAATGATGCGGATGAGCTCCCGGAGGGAAAACTGGATGTATTGTTTGAGAGATTCTACAGATTGGACAGTTCCAGAAATTCAGGAACCGGTGGTTCAGGAATCGGTCTTTCCGTTGCAAAGGCGATCGTGCAGGCACATAAAGGTAAGATCACAGCAGAGAATAAAAATGGAAATGGATTAACGATTGCTGTTATCCTATAAAATCAATAATGAGATAACGAATATCGTATAGAAGCAAGCCGCGTTTTTATGTGAATGGAGAGCTGCGTACAGAGTATGATACTTCGGATACAAGACTTGTCGGAAAAAACTCTGCAATCTGCAAGAAGATCCGAAGTGTTGATGTATGTACGCGCTATAGTTCCATGCAGTATCTGATCATCCTTTTTGAGGTAGATGAGTCAAATATTCCAAAGATCATGGAACGTATCTTTACGCAATATCAGGAGTTGGAAAACGGAAGTCATGTTGTTCCAAGATATGAATATATTTCAATGCTGGAAAAAGAACAGAAATAAGAGTGGTAATAAGAATAGTAATAATAAAAGGCGCGGCCGCATGAATTGCGACCGCGTTTTTTGAGGTTAAAGAATATCGTCTCTTCGAATATATCCAGGGTGTCCCTCTTCTGCAATGATCTCATTGCCGTGAATGACTTTCGCCCATTTATCCATTACCTGGTTTTCGAGGTGGGCATTCTCGCCAACAATCGTATGGGACAGTACAACACTGTTCTTAATGACTGCACCAGGTTTGATCTGGCATCCACGTCCGATAACAGAGTTCTCTACAGTTCCTTCGATGATGCAGCCGTTGGAGATAACAGAATTCTTAACGTCTGCTCCCTCAAGATACTGTGTCGGGCAGGAATCGTTCGTTCTGGTGTAGATTGGCCATTCAGGATTGAACAGATTTTCAGCTGCCTTAATATCGATCAGAGAGAGGTTTGCATTATAGTAGCTGTTAAAGTCTGTAATGGATGCAAAATATCCTCTGTGTGCAATACCGCGGACATCCAGTTCACCAACAGAAGCTGCTACGATCTGTGGCAGAGTGTACATGGAAGAAATTTTCTTTGCTTTTTTAATAAGTTCAATGAAAAGCTCTTTCTTCATAATATAAGTATCCATGAAGACGTTGCGTTTCTGAGCGCTTCCACGGTTCTTCTCGATGGACTCGACACCTTTCTGCTTATTCAGATTCAGGATATCGCAGTTCAGGAAAGACTCTCTTGCATTATCAACTGAGTGATACAGAAGAGAGATATCTGCACCGGAATCGATATGTGCCTGAAGGAGTTCGCTGTAGTTAGCGGTATATACCATGTAAGCAGGAGCGATGATCGCATATGGCTCACGCATACGTTCGATAAATTCAATGTTTTCTGCGAAAGCGGCAATGTCGGTATTATATACATCGTTCTCAGAACTGTTCTGGGAGAACATCAGCTGGAGTTTTCCACGTTTTGAGTTAATGTTGTAATGACGGCCGGTTCCAAGATGCTCTACAAGAGAACGTGGTTTATTCTTGATATATACCTGGATACGGTCGATGCCGCTGTTACTCATATTTGAAATAGGAAAGTCGATGACACGATATCTTCCAAGGAAGGAGAAAGCACCGATCGGACGATACTGCTGAAGTCCTTCTACTTTAATATGGGTTCCGGAAGATGTGACAATTCCAAATGCTCTTGCCATATTATTCTACCCCCTTTACACGTTTAGACACGAGTTCGATGTTTTCACTGTCCGCACTGCCGACAACAGCTTCCGGACCGATCTTGATATTATCGGCAACAAGAGCACGCTGTACAACTGCACCTGCAGCTACTTCTACGCCCGGCATCAGTACACTGTCAATGATCTTTGCACCTTCGCCGACTTTGCATCCGGTGAACAGTACGGAGTGTTTAACTTCACCCTCTACGACACAGCCCTGAGTAATGAAGGCTTTATCGATCTTTGCGTTAGGACCTATGTACTGCGGAAGAGTAGGTGTGTCTTCTGTGTAGATCTTCCATGAGGAATCATTCAGATTCAGCTCATTTCTGGAATCAAGGAGATCCATGTTTGCTTCCCAGAGAGAGTCGATGGTTCCGACATCTTTCCAGTAGCCTTTGAATTTATATGCGGCAAGCGTCTTATTATCGTTAAGGAGACACGGAATAACGTCTTTACCAAAGTCATGGTGAGAATCCGGATTCTTCATATCTGCAAGAAGGATCTTACGGAGAAGCTTCCAGTTAAAGATATAAATACCCATGGATGCAAGGTTGCTCTTCGGATGTTCCGGTTTTTCTTCGAATTCCACGATGCGTCCAGCCC
>CAVFJK010000042.1:0-8241 GCA_963622815.1 Ruminococcus bicirculans (ex Wegman et al. 2014) | reverse complement strand
ATCGTAGCATCGGCATTCATTTCTTTATGGTAATCCAGCATCTTGTCATAATCCATTTTATAAATATGGTCACCGGAGAGAACCAGAAGATATTCCGGTGAATAGTTATCAATAAAGTCGATATTCTGGGAGATCGCATCAGCGGTACCTCTGTAAACATCAAGATCTGCATCTGCTTTTTCACGTGGTGGAAGAACGAAGACACCGCTTTCTCTTGCATCAAGTCCCCAACGTCCGCCAGCTGCTACATAACTATTCAGAAGAACGGATTCGTACTGAGTCAGTACGCCGACGATATCTACACCGCTGTTAGCGCAGTTGCTCAACGGGAAGTCAACGATACGGTATTTTCCGCCATATGAAACTGCCGGTTTGGCTACTTTGTTGGTTAATTCATGAAGACGGCTTCCACGACCGCCAGCCAGAATCATCGCTAACATGTTGTTTTGTTTCATAGTGAACCCTCACTTTCCTTTTATATTGCTTGTATAAATCCATTATACATTTTTTACAAAAATATTTCTATATTTTTGAGCAAAAAAATGTGATTTAATCGATATTTTTTTCTTATAGTTGTTAAGTGTGTATTAAATTCCTGGAAAAACTTCGACAAAAACATGAAAAAGTGACAAAAAATGGAAGAGAGTCGAAAAATACTGTATACATGGTCTGAAAGGCAGGTACAATCACTGGACGAGCAATGCGTTTTAGGTTATAATATTAAGGTTAAAGGGAAAAATAAATTCGAAATTAACAGATGAGAGGGATATAGTGAGCAAACGGGAAAATTTTAAACGTACGATAGTTTTTTGCCTGGCCAGTCTTGTTGTGATCGCTCAGGCAGCTGTTTTTGCATATATCTGGTATGATTATTACAGAGGGTTCATTTTTAAACCTTTCTGGAGAAAAGGTAACTGGGTACTGATCGCTATTTATGCACTGATCAATGTTCTGTTCTCCAGACTCTATGGCGGCCTGAAAGTAGGATACCTGAAACGTATCGATGTGTTCTATTCTCTGACACTGGCTACGATCTGTACAAATGTGGTGACATATTTTCAGATTACACTGATCAACAGATGGTTTTTGAACCCATGGCCGATGGTAGAGATGACACTGATTCAGTTTGTGATCATTCTTATATGGATATGGGTTTCGAGGTATATTTATTCGAGACTGTATCAGGCAAGAAAACTTCTGGTGATCTACGGTGATCGTGATCCGGGTGATCTGATTCAGAAGATGAACTCCAGAAAAGATAAATATGATATCAGTGGTCAGGTGCACATCAGCGTCGGAGAGAAAGAAATTTACCGGATGATGAAGGAATATGACGGAGTGATCATCTGGGATCTTCCGGCAAATATCCGTAACCGTTATCTGAAGCATTGTTTTGCACATTCCATCCGCTGCTATCTGAGTCCGAAGATTTCAGATGTTATTCTGATGGGAAGTGAGCGTATTCATTTGTTTGATACACCACTTCTTGTAGCAAAGAATATGGGACTTTCTATTGAGCAGCGTGCAGCAAAGCGACTGCTTGACATCGTGGTATCCGGCATTGGAATCATTGTAGCATCTCCGTTGATGCTTATCATTGCATTATGCGTGAAGCTTTATGATGGTGGCCCGGTATTGTATCGACAGGAGAGACTTACAGAAGGCGGCAGACCATTTAAGATCTGTAAATTCCGCAGTATGTGTGTGGATTCCGAAAAGAATGGTGCACGGCTGGCATCCAAGCATGACAGCAGGATCACACCGGTCGGAAGAGTTCTCAGGAATCTTCATCTTGATGAGTTACCGCAGCTGTTTAATGTGTTTATAGGAGATATGTCTCTGGTCGGACCGAGACCGGAAAGACAGACGCTTGTCCGTGAATACTGTAAAGAAATACCGGAGTTCTATTACCGCCTGAAAGTAAAGGCAGGACTTACCGGTTATGCGCAGGTGTATGGAAAATACAATACGACACCTTATGATAAACTGAAACTGGATCTGTTTTATATTGAGAACTATTCTTTTGTACTGGATCTGAAATTACTTATGATGACTGTAAAGATCTTTTTCCAGAAAGAAGTTTCCGAAGGGGTAAATGACAACCAGACGAATGCATTAAAGGATTCGACAGAGAAAAACTCAACAGAGAAAAAATAAACCACGGGGGTTTGCCCGTGGCTTTTTTCAGCTTTTTTCCATGAAAGTTACATATTCATCAAGAACTTCGTCCGGATCGCCGATCCGCTTGATCGTGCCCTCATGCATCCACATAACTGTATCGCAGAGCTGTTTCAGCGTGTCGATACTGTGGGATACAATTACTACAGTACGATCTTTATTGGAAATCAGGCTCTTCATCTTTTCGTAGCTCTTCTTTTTAAACTTCTGGTCGCCGACACTTAAGACTTCGTCGATCAGCATGATATCTGTTTCAAGAATTGCTGTAATGGAGAATGCCAGTTTAGAATACATACCACTTGAATAGGTTCTTACCGGCATATCGATGAACTCACCGATCTCAGCAAAATCAATGATCTCCTGTTCTTTTGCTTTAACCTGTTCTTCGGTGAAGCCAAGAAGCATACCGGAAAGAGTGATGTTCTCACGTCCTGTCATCTCACGGATAAACCCAACACCGATGGACAGAAGAGAAATACTGTGTCCGTTCAGGTCAATAGAACCGCTGTCCGGAGAAAAGATACCGGCCAGTGCGTTCAGGGTAGTGGATTTACCACTTCCGTTTTTACCGATGATGCCGAGGATCTCACCTTCACGTACATAGAAGGAAATTCCCTTTACTGCAACAAAACGGTCAGGTTTCTGACGTTTCAGATGAAGCAGGGTTTTCTTAATAGAAGTTTTTTTCAGGTTCTGGTAGCTGATGACCAGATCTTTGACTTCGATTGCATGCTTTTCTTCCATATTAAATCACCTTTACATAGCTGTTTTCGCTCTTATAGATTTTACGGATACCCAGAATACAAAGTACCAGACCGATCAGGAACCACACAAGCAGAAGCTTACGGTGCGGAGCCTGTCCGTAGAGTACGCACTGACGCATGGATGTGATCAGAAACGCAATCGGGTTACCTTTTCCGATGTAGCTGTTATATGGTGCAGGCAGACGTTCCGCGATATTCCAGAATACACCTGTCAGATAGAAAACAAGACGAAGTGCGATACGCAGAACATTTCCAAGATCCTCTACAAATACACCATAATGAAGCAGAAAACAAGTGATACCAAAAACTACAGTAACCAGTGTGATCAGAATCGGGATCACATACAGGACATTCAGAGTCAGCGGAACACGCCATATAGCAAGCATGGCAACGATGATCAGCAGTGAGATGCACATCTTGAATCCGTTTACACATATTCTGATAACCAGAAGGATGAATTTTGGTATATATACTTTGGATACGATCGGTTTATTGTTCTTAATGATCTTTACACTCTGCAGCAGACACTTATTAAAGAAGTCCCAGAGAGTGATACCGATAAAAACGAAGATCGCAAAGTACTGTTCTTTAGACTTGAAGACATATCCGAACATGAATACATAGATCAGCATGAAGCAAAGAGGATCCAGTACCCACCACAGCCAGTTCAGATAAGAATTGGCTACTTCGGATTTCAACTGGGCTTTAGAAGAGTAGATGGCATATTTCCAGTACTTCTTCATGTCATCCCTAAATCGTTTAAACATAAAATCCGCTCCTATATTTTTCTTTATTAAATTATAGAACCCCCAGTAACCTGAGGGTATTAACCTTCCTTATCATACACTACGAAAGAATGGTTGACAAGTGAAAACTTTCCTTATATATAGAAAACCAATATTTATTTTGCAAGAAAGCTTGTATTTTACAGGAAAAAGCTTGACTTCCGATAGTGGCTGTGATAAACTGGACAAGCGACATGGAAGTTAGGTCTTTTTTTTATGCCCGAAAAAGGGAAAAAGACCCACGCAAATGAAAACACTGGAGGTGGAAGTTGTGCGCGTTAAGATTACATTGGCATGTACGGAGTGCAAGCAGCGTAACTACAATATGACCAAGGAGAAAAAGAATCATCCTGAGCGTCTTGAAACAAAGAAATATTGTAAGTTCTGCCGTACCCATACTCTGCACAAGGAAACAAAATAATCACAAACGATTGTGAGGTTAGACTATGCAAGAGAAAGAAAAATCTGCTGGCAAGGGTCAGAAGAAAAATTGGTTTCAGGGACTTCAATCGGAATTCAAAAAGATTACCTGGGTTGACAATGCTACACTTGCAAAACAGACTGTAGCAGTTACGATTATTACAGTTGTACTTGCTGTGATCATCAGTATATTTGACTCAGCTATTCTGGAAGGAATAAATCTTTTAATGAAATAAGGATAACGGTGATTGTATGTCAGAAGCAAAATGGTATGTTGTTCATACTTATTCAGGGTATGAAAACAAGGTAAAAGCCAACATTGAAAAAACAATCGAAAACAGACACCTGGAAGACCAGATTCTGGAGGTTCGCGTTCCGCTGCAGGAAGTAGTAGAAATGCGTAACGGTGCTGCCAAGCAGGTCCAGAAAAAGATGTTTCCTGGTTATGTGCTTCTCAACATGGTCATGAATGATGATACCTGGTATGTTGTCCGTAACACAAGAGGTGTTACAGGATTCGTAGGACCGGGATCCAAACCGGTTCCGCTTACCGAAGAAGAAATGCTTCCGTTAGGAATCAAGAACGATGACATTCAGGTAGACTTTGCAGAGGGTGATATGGTTGTTGTAACAGCCGGAGCATGGAAAGATACTGCAGGTGTTATTACTGCAATCAGCACTCAGAAGCAGACGGTTACTATCAATGTTGAATTGTTTGGCCGCGAAACGCCGGTAGAAATAAGTTTCGCAGATATTAAGAAAGCGTAAACACATTCAAGTGGGAGGGAAGAACCCCCGCCAATACCACATAGGAGGTGCCGAAAAATGGCAAAAAAAGTAACAGGCTATATTAAATTACAGATTCCTGCTGGTAAAGCAACTCCAGCACCACCGGTTGGTCCGGCTCTTGGACAGCACGGTGTAAACATTGTACAGTTCACAAAAGAGTTTAATGCAAGAACAGCTGATCAGGGCGATCTTATCATTCCTGTAGTTATCACTGTTTATGCAGACAGAAGTTTCAGCTTCATAACCAAAACTCCGCCGGCAGCAGTTCTTCTTAAGAAGGCAGCTAACATCAAATCAGGTTCCGGCGTACCGAACAAAACAAAGGTTGCAAAAGTAACAAAAGCTCAGGTTCAGGAAATTGCTGAACTGAAAATGAAAGACCTGAATGCAGCATCCCTTGAAGCAGCTATGAGCATGATCGCTGGTACTGCAAGAAGTATGGGAATCGAAGTCGTAGACTAAGACTGAGAACAAATTAAACGAAGTGAGTGGGAGGGAAATTCCCGCAATTACCACAGGAGGTTATAGAAATGAAACGAGGAAAGAAATACGTGGAAGCTGCTAAAGCAGTAGACCGCGCAACATTATATGATACCGCTGAGGCTATCAGCCTTGTAAAGAAATCCGCAGTTGCAAAATTTGACGAAACTATCGAAGTTCATATCCGTACAGGCTGCGATGGACGTCATGCAGATCAGCAGATCCGTGGTGCAGTAGTTCTGCCTCATGGAACTGGTAAAAAAGTTCGTGTTCTTGTATTCGCTAAAGACGCTAAAGCTGAAGAAGCTAAAGCAGCTGGAGCTGACTACGTAGGAGCAGAAGATCTCATCCCGAGAATTCAGAACGAAGGATGGCTGGATTTCGACGTTGTTGTTGCTACACCAGACATGATGGGTGTTGTAGGACGTCTTGGTCGTGTACTTGGACCAAAAGGTCTTATGCCTAACCCGAAAGCTGGAACAGTAACTATGGACGTTACAAAAGCGATCAATGATATCAAAGCAGGTAAGATTGAATACCGTCTTGACAAAACCAATATCATCCATGTTCCGATTGGTAAAGCTTCCTTTACTGAGGAACAGTTAAGCGACAACTTCCAGACGCTGATTGAGGCGATCGTTAAAGCCAGACCAAGCACACTGAAAGGACAGTACATGAAGAGTATCGTTCTTACACCTACTATGGGACCTGGTGTGAAGGTTAACCCGGCTAAATTCGCCTAAATAAATGTGAAAAGAGGCACCCTTTTGAAGGGTGTCTTTTTATTTTCCTAATATGTTTTTCCGAGGGGGAACTCGCTCGTAGTTGTGAAGGCCGCTGTTCCCCCTCGGGCCCCCCTTGTTGGTCACGCTGAAAAGAAGGTAGAAGTTATATATTTAGAAATAGGCAATTTTTTTTACAGATGTGGGTGGGAATATGGTAGAATAGCAGGAGAAAAGAAAGAGATAATTTCGTGTTAGCCGCCACGGGAAGTGGGGGCGACAGGATTTTTATGGTAAAGAAGGGGCAGTATGGCTGATAAGAAACGGAGAGGGACTTCGAATACGGGAAACAGAAGAAGTGGTGCCAGACGGGTGGATGCTTCAGGAAAGGCGAGGACTGGCGGTTCCAGGAAGCGCAGGGGACGGAGCCGGGGAAGACTTAAGGGCCTTATCGCGGCGGAGTTGATCGTGGCGCTGGTTCTTGTGATGATTATAGGGTATAATCTGGGGCTGGGATCGGGTATTACGAATTTTATTAACAATATCCGTAAGCCGGCGGTCCAGGAACTGGATATTACGGGAATCAACAGTTCTTATGCGGTATTGATGAATGCGCGAAATGGAAATGTGATCGGGGATATTAGCGGGGAAGAGAAGATGTACCCCGCATCAATGACGAAGATCATGACAGCGATCGTAGCAATCGAGAACCTCAGTGACCTGAATCAGGAGATCACGATCACCTACGATATGGTGGCGGATCTTTATGCGCAGGATGCCATGCAGGCGGGATTCCAGCCGAATGAAACCGTGAAAGCAATTGATCTTTTGTATGGAGTTCTGCTTCCGTCTGGTGCAGAGTGCTGTGTTGCACTTGCAGATACGGTTGCCGGTTCCGTGACGGATTTTGTAACTCTTATGAATGAGAAAGCTCAGAAGATTGGTATGACAGGAACGAATTTCAGCGATATTACGGGACTTCACAGGGAAGACCATTACAGTACAGCAAAGGATATTGCATTGTTGCTTCGTTATGCGATAAAGAATGACACATTCCGTGAGATCATTGAGAGCCCGTACCATTCTACTTCGGGAACGAATATTCACCCGGACGGAATTACATTTTACAGTACCATGTTTAAGAACCTTTCAGACACATCTGTGATTGATGGTGAAATTAAAGGAGGCAAGACCGGTTATACAAATGCCGCCGGTCATTGCCTCGCAAGTTTTGCTGAGATTGATGGGGTGGAATATATTCTTGTGACAGCCGGTGCACCAGGTACCGGTACACCGCATATCGATGATGCCGTGAAGCTTTATAATCGATTGGGTGAGTCATCTTCTGTATTGTATGGAAGATAATGGATGATATTGTTGCGGATGTATACGTTGCTAAAGATCAGGATATTTTCTGAATCAGTTCGAGAGCAAGTTCTTTGAATTCTTTCTCAACAGAATGAAAACTGCGCTCGGACAGATCAGGAGTAGAAGACAGGGGGATGATCTCCCTGTCTTTTTCACCCTTCATAAGAGTTTTTAATTCCAGTTCCAGAATTTCATTGTCAATCTGTCTCCATTTCTGATTTTCTTCATCGGTCAGATCGTCGAGGTGGAATTTCTTCCAGATCGCATCCATGATCATAGATTCGATTTCCAGATAATTCTGCAGATGAACTTTAACCGGGCGGATAACATCAGAGATATAACATTCGCTTGCATCGTGCAGAAGACAGGCAAGAGCCATGCGGTCTGACCAGCCACGTGCCAGGGCTTCTTTTGCACAGTTTATAGAATGCTGCCCCACAGAATAGAACCATTTGATCTGTCCGCCGCCACGGCACACGAGACTTAAGGCATGTGCAATATCTTCGAGGTAAATATCCTCCACTGTAATCTTCATCGGATCAAATTTTCGTCCACTGTATGTATTCATAATGCTCATAGAGACACTTCCCTTTACAATTAAATGATAGATGATGGTACTATTATTTAATAGTATACGTATATTCTGTGTGATATGAAAGAGATTTTGGTAAATATATGTGATATAAAAACAGTAAAATCAAGCATAATATTTGCTTTGCGAAGAAATACATATAG
>CAVFJK010000041.1:0-3056 GCA_963622815.1 Ruminococcus bicirculans (ex Wegman et al. 2014) | reverse complement strand
GTTTCAGTGCCAGCGTTGCCAGTGAACGATAATACGGCTCTCCGAATCTCTCAAAAATTTCTCTCGCTGAAAGATTCATTCTCTTTGTAATAATTTTCTCCAGATCAACAAAAGGTAATCCCAAATCTTTGGAAAGCTGTTTTCCAACTCTCGTTTTTCCTGAACCCATAAACCCAATGATCACCACGTGGTTCATGAAATCCCCTCCTCCTTTTTGTAAAAGTATAATACTATTTTTTCCAGATAGCGCTTTAACACGATCTGGATTTCTTCTTTTGGATGGATCGGCTTTACAAGAATATTGCGAATACCACTTCGCTTTGCCCCATAAACATCTGTAAAAAGCTGATCTCCTATAAAAATGGTATTTCCTGTGTCTGTTCCAAGAAGTTCCATTGCTTTCTTATAATTACGTACAGACGGCTTGTGTGCATTTTCAATAAATTGTGCACCGATCGCATCTGCAAACGAAGAAACTCGTTCAATCTGATTATTTGACAGCAGACAATACCCGAATCCAAGTTCCTTCAAATGCTTAAAAAGTGCGATTGCTCGCTCATCTGCCGGTGCCCCGTGAGGCACAAGCGTATTGTCAATATCATAGATCAGACCGCGGTACCCTTCGCGGTAAAGGCGGTCATAATCTATTGTGTATGCAGAATCCAGATATTCATCCGGAAAAAAACATCGAAACATCATTTTCTCCTGTTTATCTCTCACTGAGAGGAATATATTCTGCCTCAGGCAGAACGCTCTTGTATGCCGGACGAATGATCTTATCTGTATTGATCAGCTCTTCCATACGGTGCGCACTCCATCCTACGATACGTGCCACTGCAAACATCGGTGTATACAGTTCCAGCGGAAGATCCAGCATACTGTAAACAAATCCGCTGTAAAAGTCCACGTTCGCACTGACACCTTTATAAATACGGCGTTCCTCTGCAATTACCTGCGGAGCCATCCACTCAACCATGGAATACAGGCGGTAGTCTTTCATGCGGCCTTTTTCTTTTGCAAGACTCTCTACAAAGCCTTTAAGGACTTCTGCTCTCGGATCAGATACAGAATAGATTGCATGTCCCATACCATAGATCAGGCCTCTTCTGTCAAATGCTTCTTTATGAAGAAGGCGTTTCAGGTATGCACGAACTTCATCCTCATCTTCCCAGTTCTTTACTTCTTTCTTCATATCCTGGAACATCTGAATAACTTTAATGTTCGCACCGCCATGCTTCGGTCCCTTCAGGGATCCGAGTGCCGCAGCGATTGCAGAATATGTATCTGTTCCGGAAGAAGAAACAACATGTGTCGTAAATGTGGAGTTATTACCACCGCCATGCTCCATATGCAGGATCAGTGCAAGATCCAGAATCTTCGCTTCCAAATCTGTATACTTTTTATCCGGTCTCAGCATACGAAGAATATTTTCTGCTGTAGAAAGTTCCTTCTTCGGATTATGGATATAAAGACTCTTACCTTTTACATAATGATTGTACGCCTGATATCCATATACGGACAGCAGCGAGAACTCACTGATCAGGTTCAGACACTGTCTCAGTACGTTCGGAAGCGAAATA
This sequence comes from Ruminococcus bicirculans (ex Wegman et al. 2014), assembly GCA_963622815.1. Lineage (GTDB taxonomy): Bacteria > Bacillota > Clostridia > Lachnospirales > Lachnospiraceae > Blautia_A. The sequence goes on along the minus strand of CAVFJK010000041.1, from coordinate 1,476 downwards.
TCATCCGGATTATTATCATAAGAATATAAAGTAAGCACGCTTCTGGAAAGTGCATTCATAATGTCACGTCCCGGAGCTTTCATAATAACATCACGGACAAAATTCCGCGGCAGCGAACGCTGATCAGCCAGCAAAAGCTTGAAGTTCTCAAGCTCCTCAGTATTTGGAAGTTTACCGAACAAAAGAAGATACGTCGTCTCCTCGAATCCGAAGCGATTATCTTTGACAAAACCAGCTGTCAGGTCTTTGATATTATATCCACGGTAATACAGACTTCCCGCACAGGGAACTTCTTTACCATCGACTACTTTGACCGCCTGTACATTGGATATCTGGGTCAGTCCGGCAAGAACACCCTTACCATTTATATCTCGAAGACCTCTTTTTACATCGTACTTTCCATAAAGTGACACATCCATGCTGGAATGATCCACGCACTCCTGTGTCAGATTTTCAATTTCCGGTGTTACTTTTGTATTAAATCCCGCCATGCATAATACTCCTTTCAATTTCGACTGTTTCTTCTTTTCCCGCAGAACCTCCTCAATAAAATCCAATAAATTTCTGACATTACATCAATTATACCATTACTTTTCTGTCCAGTCCAGCTATGAAATGTTACTGTTCATTCCATTCAAAGCAGCTATAGTACTTATCTTCCCTGACGATAAGTACTTAAGAATTCTCTGAGTTTTTCCATAGATTTCTCAAGCTGTCTTGTATTTGGAAGATAAACGATTCTGAAATGATCCGGTTCCATCCAGTTAAAGCCTTTACCCGGAACGATCAGTACCTGTTTCTCATGCAGGAAATCCAGTGCAAACTGCTCATCATTCACAATATTAAACTTCTCCGTATCAATCTTCGGGAAGATATAGAATGCTGCATGCGGTTTCACAACGGAAATTCCCGGAATATCTCTCAGTGCATTATAAATGCATTCTCTCTGCTCATAAACTCTTCCGCCCGGTTTAATGTATTCTGTTACACTCTGATAGCCGCCAAGTGCTGTCTGCACGATTGACTGTGCCGGTACATTCGAGCAGAGTCTCATGGAAGAAAGCATCTTGATTCCTTCTATATAACCTTTTGCTCTGTCCTTTGCACCACTTAAGATCATCCAGCCAATACGGAATCCGGCGATCATATGGGATTTTGACAGACCGGAGAATGTCACACAGAAAACATCTGGTGCCAGTGATGCGATGGATGTATGTTCATATCCATCCATGACAAGGCGGTCATAAATCTCATCAGAGAAAATGATCAGTTCCTTTTCTCTTGCGATCTGAACGATCTGCTCAAGAATTTCTTTTGGATATACAGCTCCTGTCGGGTTATTTGGATTAATAATAACAATAGCCTTCGTCTTATCTGTGATCTTGTTTCTGATATCCTCAATATCCGGATACCAGTCTGACTGCTCATCACAGATATAATGAACAACCTTTCCACCCGAAAGTGTTGCTGTTGCTG
>CAVFJK010000040.1:0-8641 GCA_963622815.1 Ruminococcus bicirculans (ex Wegman et al. 2014) | reverse complement strand
CCCGATGTACGGACAGATATTCCATCATCTGTCGTTCATTATCATCTGCTGTAGCGGGATCATCCTCTTCTCTCTTTGCAAATGCACTGCACATCTGCTGATAATCTGTGATCACAGGATCTAAAATCGATACCAGAAGTGCTTCTTTATTCTCAAAAGAAAAATAAAATGCACCTGTCGTAACTCCTGCCGCTTTACAGATATCCCGGAGATTTGCTTTCACATAACCTTTTTCAAGGAATTCTGCTTTTCCCGATTCGATTAATTTTTGTTCTGTTTGTTTTCTGCGCTCATCATTCATAACATCCGTTATGTTAGCATATACTAACCATTTTGTCAATATTCTGAAGTGATGACGAATACAAAGACAGCAGATTCGCTCTGTCTGAGAACAACATGCGAAATACCGTATCCTTATATTTTCTGTTTGCTGTCGGTATCCTATCCATTCGATTTTTCTTTTGTGTAACTTTACGATTCCTTTTATTTTTTGCCATAGGCAACACCTCCTGTTGTTGCAGGAGTCAAAAACATAAAGTTCAATTAACTATTACACCCCACCCCCTGCTTTTCTTTTTAATTGAATTTAAAAGCATGGATTTCTGAAGTGAATTTAGAAAAACAGATGGCATAAATGCCTTAGACTTATAGAAAATATGCTTTGCAATTATAGTGCTATTTGTTCTTGCGTTTTTCAAGAGAATTTATAAAAAATTAATGAATGAATACAACAAAAGATACTGTCTCAATCATTTATTGTATTCCATCATCACATGTGGAATGCCGTCTTCGAGGAATTGTTCTGAGGTCTGTACAAAGCCTAGCTTTTCATACAAAGATTTAACGTACGTCTGGGCTTCGATCTTGATGGTATGGGTGTGGAATTTCTCCTGTATGATCTGGATAGCTGCAGAGACGATCCGGGTTCCAAGACCGCAGTGTCTTTTGGCGGCAATGACGCGGCCGATGGAGGCTTCCGGAAAAATTGCTCCCGGCGGCAGGGCGCGGGCGTATGCCTGGATTCCGTTTTCGTCCTGTAACCACAGGTGAATTGCAACTTTGTCGGCATCGTCGATTTCCTGATATGGGCAGTTCTGCTCCACAACGAAGACAGCGATTCGAAGTTTGTAGATTTCATATAATTCTGCGGTACTTAATTCATCGAATGTTTTTGCGATCAGTTTCATCGTTTGTTCTCCCAATTTTTTTCTCTATACTACGGTTTTTACATAGTATAACACAAATTCTCTTATTACTGTTCGCTCCGTTCACTATAACAATCATTTTTCTTCTACGAATCACTTGACGAAAGTGCTCTGCTTCTTTATGATATAGTTGATTTTAACTAACATAAGGAGACACTATGAACTTATTAACAAAACTACAACCCCTGATCATCATCCTGTCCGCGCTGATTGGATTATTGCTCGGCTATGTTACCTCCCTTGGCAGTTTTTCTGTTCATCTGATCGAGCCGGCGCTGATGGTGCTTTTGTATTTTGTTTTTCTTTCCGTAGATGGACGGAAGTTAAAACAATCTTTCACAAATGTAAAATTCACCCTCACGGCAGTCACCGTAAACTTCATCTGGACACCAGTCTTTGCCTACGTTCTCGGCATGATCTTTTTCAGGACTTCCCTTGATCTGAGAATGGGGCTGCTCATGCTTCTGGTGACACCCTGCACGGACTGGTATCTGGTATTTACTGCTCTTGCAGACGGAAACGTGGAACTTGGTGCTTCCATTCTTCCTCTGAATCTGCTGCTTCAGATCGTATTGCTTCCGGTCTACATATTTATTTTCTTTAAGGACAGTGTATCTGTCAGCGCAAAAAATATTATTTTCAGCATTTTATTTGTACTTCTGGTGCCGTTTATACTGTCGTACCTTACAAAATGCGTCGCAAAAATATCTGACTCACCAGGCAGTAAAGTAGAATGGATCAAAGAACAGGGCGACAATGCACAGTTACTTTTTCTGTGTCTGGCAGTTATTTTTATGTTTGCATCCGAAAGCAAAGAAGTATTTGACCATCCGGTGCTTCTGTTGAGAATGCTTGCACCGATGATTCTTTTCTTTGTAGTAAATTTCCTTCTGGTTCGGGCCATCGGTGCCAGAGAGCATCTGCCTGCGGAGGATATGACTGCTTTGAATTTTACAACACTGGCCAGGAATTCACCACTTTCACTGGCGATCGCTGTTGCTGCATTCCCGGACCGCCCGCTGATCTCGCTCGCACTGGTGATCGGTCCACTGATAGAATTGCCGGCGCTTGGAATCATCGCCGTGATCATAAAAAGGATAAAGAGGCAGTAGTCTCTCTATCCTTTTGTTTTTCCCTCCAGTTCCCGCCGGATCCAGGTCATGATCACGTCCACGAGGTAGTCCTGCTGCACCTGGCTCAGCTGTTTGCCCGGCTGGATCTTGTGCCATTTCTTAATACAGCCACGACAGCAGGTCGCTGTTGCGTGCTGTGCAATAAACACAGGATGACCTCGCATCGGTGTCTGTTTTCCGTCGTTTGGGATCACTGCAGGGGCTTCGCGCTTTGCGATAAAATCCCGTGCATGTTCCTCAATCCTGTCCAACCCTTTCTTGTTGATATAATCAATATCCGCCTGTTTCAGATGAAATCTGCTCCGAAATGTTGATTTTCCCAGATTCTCAAAAAGCTGTCTATACCATTCGTCTTTTGTCACTTTTATCACTCCCGGAAATTTACTTCTCGACATGTACAACAAAAAGGACATGGCAAACTCCACCATGTCCCCCCTGTCACCTTTAGATTTCAAGAAGATTTTTAATTGCTTCCATATATACAAGCACAGCTTCTTCCATTCCTGACACAAGAATGAATTCGTCTGCACCATGGATGCGGTAATCAATGCCCGGCATTTCCGGTCCAAATGCGATGATGTTCTTGAGTGACTTCGCATAAGTGCCGCCACCGATCACCATCGGTTTGTTTTCTGTATCACCAGTCACATCTACGTATGCTTTGTACAGGGCATTTACAAGCGGGGATTCCCTCGGGAAGAACAGTGCCTCACCGATCATATGAACCTCGATACGTCCGTTCTCATCTTCCAGTCTATCCGCACACATCTTACGAACGTCGTCTGCTTTGAGAGTCACCGGTACACGGATATCAATCGTACTGGAAATCACTCCATCTTCTGTCTTGACGATTCCGTTGCACAGCGTCAGCTTGCCAAATTCATCCGCAAATTTAAGGCCAAGTCCGGAACCATCACATGCTGTACCGATATGCTCATTATAGAATTTTACATAATTATCTTCGAAGCCGGCTTTTTCAAGGCATTCAAATGTCACACCTGCCGCATTGACACCAAGAGTCGGTGTACTCGCATGAGCCGGAACTCCCTTTGCATAAATGCTGAGCTCGCCATTCTCCTCGGTTACTTTGTATTCCTGAAGTTTTGTTTCTGCAAGAACTGCTTCCAGTTTTTCTTTCAGTCCAGCTTCTGACGGAACAACCGTATTACAGGTATCACACACAGCATTGGAAACAAATCCACCGTTCATGGAGATGATCTTTGTATTCTTGGAATATGCAGTCATCATCACCATGCCCTTCTCGCCGTGAATGCACGGGAAATTTGCATCTGGTGTGAATCCGCAGGATACTTCTTCAGCAACTTCATTATAGTGTTCCATACATTTTGAACCGGTCTCTTCGTTACATCCCATGATCAGACGAACTCTTTTATTCAGTTTCACTCCGGAATCACGGAGAAGTTTCATTGCATAAAGAGCTTCCAGAACCGGTCCCTTGTCATCTGTGGTTCCACGTCCATAAACATGGTCACCTTCTCTGGTAAGTTTAAACGGATCATAGGTCCAGTCGCCACCAACCGGTACGATATCAAGGTGTCCGGCGATACCAACGATCTCCTCGCCCTCACCCATCTCTGCATATCCACAGTAATTGTCCAGGTTTACGGTCTTGAATCCAAGTTCATCTGCAATCTTAAGTGCTTCTTCAAGTACTTTCGCAGGTCCTTCACCAAAAGGCATTCCCTCTGCCGGAGTTCCAAGCTGTGAATCAATCGCAACCAGTCTTCCGAGATTTGTCAGCATCTCGTCTGTTAATCCATGAATTTCTTCTTTGATGCTCATTATCATTTCCTCCAAATCACATTTTCCTGCTAAAATCCATCTGTTCTGGCAGTCTTCCTTTAATATACACTTTTTTGCGCTACATCACAAGTGCCTGTAATTTTTCAAACACCATATCCGTATACATCTGCTTGATCTCATGCCTGGTCATTCCGGAAACCTCTGCGTGTACTTCAAACGTATTTATTTTATCTTTCACACGAATGCAAAAATATACCACTCCCTGTATACTGTCTGCATTGTTGGGATCAATATTTCCTGTCGTTCCTGTTATTCCAATGGCAATGTCCGTACGCATCTTTTCCTGTACTGTTTTCGCCATCGCTTCCGCACATTCCTTTGAATATACACCGTATTTCCGAATAATTTCTCCATCTACTCCTATAAAGATCTTAGTCTCATTCAGATAGGTCACATAGCCTCCCGGAAAGATTGCGGATGCCCCTTCTGTATCAGTGATCGTGGATGCGATCATGCCGGATGTGCAACTCTCCATCGTGGAAATCGTCGTATGTGTATCGATCAGTTTCTTAATAATACTGTCCTTTTTTGTCTGTTCCATATTTTTCATCTCCTGATTGAATTGCTGCCTCTATCCTATCAGATATCCCTCATCCAAGCAATTGTTTTTCCACGTTTTCAAAGCCGATTCGTTCAATCGTCTCTGCAAAGCGTTCTCCTTTAATTCCATTATCCCGGAAGAAAAGAATTGCTTTTTCGATAACATCAAGTGCCTCTTCTTTAGAAGTAAAAATCTTACTGAGTGATCTTCCTTTTGATACTTTTTTGCCCCAGCGTCCACCGATGTAGATTTTATACCCGTAAGTACCGTCCTCAATTGTGTGGAACGGACATTTTCCTACGCAGCGTCCACAGTGTCTGCATGCTTCTTTATCAATCTGAATCTTTCCGTTCACAACCTTTGCAACTTTATTTGGACATGCAGCTTCAATCGCACATTTTTTGCAGCCTTTGCAGACATCAACGTTGACTTCCGGAATTCTCTGTCCGATAATCCCGACGTCATTCAGATTTGGTTTCACGCAGTTGTTCGGACATCCGCCTACTGCAATCTTAAATTTATGCGGCAGTGCAACGTCTCTGTATCCTTCGTAAAAACGTTTGTAGATTTCTTCTGAGATCGCATAGGAATCCAGAAGTCCGTACTGACAGGTTGTTCCCTTACAGGATACCACCGGACGGACTTTTGCTCCGGTTCCTCCTGTCACCAGACCTTCTTTTGCAATAAACTGCTGAAATTCCTCGATCTTTTCATAAGGAATTCCCGGAATTTCCACCGAAAGTCTTGTTGTATACAGAAGTTCTCCGTTGCCGAATTTTTCTGCTGCCTCTGCCATGCAACGCTGCTGTGCTGCAGTTACTTTTCCATTTATCGTAAGGACCCGTGCGGAAAACAAATCTGTTCCTCTGTTATTCAGAAATCCCATTCCTTTGACTCTTGTTTCGTCCTCTTTGCTGACTGTTAATGCTGACATTTTTATATACCTCTTCATCTTTTTTTACTCGTAATTCATAATATACCACTTGAGTATGTATTTGAAAAATGATATTATTTTATAGAAGTGATAGGTATTTTCTATACAAGGAGCATGTACATGACAATACGACATCTGACCATTTTTGTTGCAGTAGCTGACCAGGGTTCTATGAGTGCCGCTGCTGCTTCTCTTTATTTATCGCAGCCCACCGTAAGCCAGGCAATCCGTGAACTCGAAAAGCATTACAACGGGCTTCTCTTTGAACGTCTCGGTAAAAAGCTGTATCTCACCGAACGTGGGGAACTTCTGCTTCCCCAGGCCCGCAGTCTGATCCATCAGTTTCAGCAGCTTGAAGAGTTAATGCTGAATCAGGGGCAGTCCCAGACTCTGAAACTTGGTTCTACGATCACCGTTGGAACCTGCCTCACTCCTTTTCTGATCCCGAAACTCCAGAAAGTCTGTTCGGATGTGCAGGTGCATTCTTATGTTAGTAATACCAAGGACATTGAACAGAAACTCCTGCGGTCTGAACTGGATGCCGGGATCGTCGAAGGTGAGATTCTTTCTCCTGACCTTACCGTTCTCCCGATCATCGATGACTGTCTGGTACTCGCTGTCGGTAAGGACCATCCTTTTTATCATCGAAACTGTATCCAGGTGCGGGATCTTAACGGGGAATCTTTTGCCATGCGTGAACAGGGAAGCGGAACCCGGCAGCTTTTTGAAGACTATACCGCGAGACATCAGATTTCTGTCCAGACCGTCTGGGAAGCAAACAGCCCCCGTACCCTTCTCAATGCGGTGCTTTATGACCAGGTTCTCTCTGTCATGTCGCTTCGCCTTATGACACATGAGATCCGCCACAACACGATTCGCGTTTTTTATAACCAAAATGGCGAATGGAACCGTAAATTTAAGCTTGTCTATCACAAAAACAAGTTTCTGACTCCTGCGATCCATGAGCTGGAAAAACTGCTCCATACGTACAAAAACATCAAACTCCCACCGAATATGGGAATATTGGAATAAAATCTTACTCATTTATAAAGGAACTTTTTCTTATGGAAAAATATATTCATATTACAGTCTCAGCTGATTCAGATGCTGCTACCGTCGGACAGGTTCTCCGTTCGCAGGGCTGCCTCACCAAAAAGCAGATCAGCCGTGCAAAATTTTTCCCGGACGGTATTCAGAAGAATGGTGTGCGCTGCCGGATTACAGAATCTGTTCTTCCCGGTGACGAAATTTGTGTTTGTCTGGAAACTTCCGAAACAGATTCCGCACAGCTTGTTTCGAATGATTTTTCTTCCCTGGATATCTTGTATGAAAATCAGGATATTCTTGCCGTAAATAAACCAGCCGGAATGCTCACGCATCCATCCGGTGCACATTATGCAGATACACTTTCCAATCAGGTTGCCGCCTATTTTCAAAATAAAAAGACCTCCATCCGTGTCCGCCCAATCGGACGGCTCGATAAGGAGACCTCTGGTATTGTTCTGTTTGCCAAAAATCAGGTGGCTGCACAGCGGCTTCAGGCTCAGCGTGAAGAGCATGTTTTTCAGAAAGAATATCTTGCCGTTGTGGACGGCTGTCTGCCGAAAGATCCGGCTGGTTGCTGGCATACGATTTCTTTTCCTGTAAAAAAAGTATCTGACCATCCGCTACGGATGCAGGCAGTTCTTCAGCCCGATAATGTAGAAGATGCTTCGCTGCTTTCCGCGGTCACGCATTACTGTACGCTTTACAGTACACAGGAGTGGTCATTGGTGTCTCTTCGACTGGATACCGGACGTACGCATCAGATCCGTGTTCATATGAAAGCCCTCGGGCATCCACTTCTTGGCGACAGTTTATATTACGAAAAAAGACCGGCTGCTTTATCTGTACAGCCAGTCTTTACTCGCACTGCCCTCCATGCCTGGAAGGTAAAATTCCTGCAGCCGTTTGAGAGGAATGAGGTTCGGCTGACCGGAAAATTACCTAAGGATTTCAGACAGATTGCCGCTTATTTATCAAGATAAGTCTTTTTATACTCTTCTCGGATTTCCTGTGGCACAAGGCTTCCGCCAGTTGCCCATGCGATATGTGCGGCATTTTTCATCTTTTCTTCCAGACTGTTTTCTGCGATATATTTTTTGCAGGCTTCACTCTGATTCAGGCAGATCGTTCCCTGGAAAGATGCACAGGCACTTGGCTCCAGGAAAATATCTTCTGTATCAAGAAGATCTCTCATATAGTCATAAAGCTTTGCATCCCTGATCGTAAATTCGCCACTGAGCAGATATTTCATAACTCCACCGACAAATCCTGATGGACGTCCTACTGCCAGACCATCTGCATGTGTCAGTCCTGTAAGTCCGATATCCTGTACAGAGATTTCATGATTCAGTCCGGTTGACATACCAACCAGCATGCAAGGTGCCTGTGTCGGCTCTACAAAGAAGCAGTGTACATTGTCTCCAAACATCAGTTTAAGACCAAAGCTTACTCCGCCCGGTGCTCCGCCTACGCCACACGGGATATACGTAAACAGCGGGTGCTCTGCGTCTACCTGGATTCCTTTTTCTTCAAGTTGTCCTTTAAGACGTTTGGCAGCTACCGCGTAACCCAGGAATAAAGTCCTTGAATTTTCATCATCGACAAAATAGCTCTTCGGATCCTGATCTGACAGTGCACGGCCGTTTTTGACTGCTTCGCTGTAATCGGATTCATATTCTTTTACCGTGACTCCACGACTTCTCAAAAGGTCTTTCTTCCACTGTTTCGCATCTGCAGACATATGCACGATTACATTATAGCCAACTGCTGCACTCATGATTCCGATGCTCATTCCAAGGTTTCCGGTGGAACCTACCTGAATCGTATACTGACGGAAAAATTCTCTGCACTCTTCTTCTGCCAGTTTTTCATAGCTTTCCCCTTCTTTCAGCATACCATTTTCCAGTGCGAGATCTTCGGTATGTTTCAGAACTTCATAGATGCCGCCGCGCGCTTTGAT
>CAVFJK010000039.1:4419-7938 GCA_963622815.1 Ruminococcus bicirculans (ex Wegman et al. 2014) | reverse complement strand
GATATCGGCAGCACCATATTCAACATAAGTCGGTACATCCGGACCTTTTGCAAGGAAAAAACGAAGTTTCAGATCTTCATTGACAAAAATCAACTTACGGGTGTCTTTATCCCGCATTTCCTCGCAAGTGATTCCAATCTGTTCAAACATATCCAGGGTTTTCTGTGCAAGTCGTCCCTTTGTAAGGGCAACGGTAAGATATCTCATATCAGCAGTCCTCCTTTTCACAGCGAAGAGCTACAGCAGTTCCCTCGCTTCTCAGTTTCTGTGCTTCCAGAATGGCTTCGCGTCGGTTTTCTTTTGTATAAGTAAGGATAACAGAAGCCCTTTTTTCCGGAAGACTGATCTTCTGTCTGGACAAGGCCATGAGAAGGTTATCGACGGTGATACCGAATCCGATGGAAGCAGCCGGTTTGCCAAAGTGCTTCAGAAGATTATTGTAACGTCCTCCTTTTACAACAGGTTCGCCGGTTCCATAGGTATATGCCTGGAAAATGATTCCTGTATAGTACTGGAATTTACTGAGCATACCGAAATCAAAGCTGATATATTTTTCGTATCCGTAAATCTTAAGAATCTCGTAAATCTCTTCCAGACGTTCTACTGCTTTAATTGCGCAGGCATTGTCTGTCAGGCTACGGGCTTTCTGAAGGACTTCTGCAGAACCAAAGAGATGCGGCAGTTCCAGAAAAGCTTTTTCCAGAGATTCCGGAATATTCTGGCTGTGTACAAGATCTTCTACACCAAAATAGTTTTTCTGGGAGATCAGGGAACGCAGGTTCTCTTCTTCTTCCATATCAAGATCTGCATCCTGCAAAAGAGATTTAAAATAATCAACCTGTCCGACACTGACCTGAAATTCTTTTAATCCGGCTTTCAGGAGGCATTCTACTGTCATGGCAAGAAGTTCTGCATCTGCCTCGGCGGAATCATCTCCGATACGTTCTACGCCCATCTGGGTGGCCTCTTTAAGCCGTCCCTGATAGCTGGAGTTATTGATAAAGGTATTTCCTGTATAGGAAAGGGTTACGACCTGCTGCTCCGGATTAAAGTAGGTAGCGCAGGCTCTTGATACAGATGGTGTGAAGTCCGGGCGTAATACCAGAGTGTTGCCTTCACGGTCAAAAAATTTATACAGATCCTTGGATGGAATCGTACCTACTTCTCTGCTGAACACTTCAAAATATTCAAAGGAAGGAGTTTCAATCTCCTCATATCCATAGGAATCAAATACTTTGCGGATCTCCGTCTGAAGATGGTGCTTCTGACTGCATTCTCCATTATAAATATCACGAACACCTTCAGGTGTATGAAAAATTCGCTGCATAATCGTTTCCTCCTTATTACAGGTATGCACTTTAACGTGCTACCATGCTACTATGTAAAACAAAGAAAATTATAGTAGAAAAAACAGAAATTGTCAATCCCGCAATTTCAGATCAGTCTGGATTCCATCCAGATAAGGAACTAGAAATCCGCTTTTTTTCTGCAAATAGTACACAGAATCCAGTTCATCCCGTCGAAAGCTTTTACGTCCGCCCGACTGCATGCGGTCCCAGAACTTCATCAGTTCCCGCAGCGGAAGGTAATAAAACAGATCGGCATGGCTGAACAGGATAAGAAAAAAAGCAATTCCGCCCTGCTGCTCAAATGCGTTCATGAACTCGACCTGATGCGGGTGGATATTGCTTAATGGAAAAGTATCGACACTGCATTCTTTAGCGTCAAAACAAACAGGGATGCCCTGAACAGCACCGATATAGTCGACGGTACTGCGCTGTTCAAAGTATGCAAGTGTGATATGACGATTCTCTTTGTCCATGCGGACTGGCGTGATCGGCGTGGGGATTTTCTGAATCAGAGCGAGTTTTTTTTCTGCATATTGTTCATTGGTTCGGTTTACGAGATCCTCCAGGGTAGAACCCCGGAGACCTCTGCTGTTCCACGTTGCCATATTTGAAAATCCTCTTAGTTCAGAAGTTTGATGGACGGGTAATAGCGTACGATCGCTTTTCCTACGATCTCATCAAAGGAAACAAATGTATTCTTCCAGAATCTTGAATCTCTGGAATATTCACGGTTATCACCGAGCATAAAATAACTGTTTTCCGGTACGGTATACGGACCATAATTTCCTGTCGGTACTTCCGGTACAAAACTGTCATCCAGTGGTTCGTCAGATCCGTTTATGTATACTTTACCATCGCGGATCTCTACTGTTTCACCAGGAAGTCCGATCAGTCGTTTGATAAACAGCTGACTTTCATCATCCGGGAATTTGAAGATGATGATATCAAAACGTTCCGGATCTTTTGTTTTATAGGAAATGTGTTTGCCGAAGAAATCAAAGTTCAGGCCATATGCCATACGGAAACCGAAGATACGGTCACCTGTCATAATGGTGTTTTCCATAGATTCGGACGGGATCTTTGCGTTAATGAGAACGACATTATTTACGACAAGGACCACTACAACAACGATGATGATCATTTTTACATAATCCCAGATTTCATTCCAGATTTTCATAACTACTCTCCTCTAAATGTTCTTCTTTTAATATATGTTGAAACTGCACAGGCAAAACTGCCTCGAAATGTCTTTCGGACAACGTATGCAGTTTTCCTTCAAGCTTTGGAAAGGTCAGCCGGTAAGCGTGGAGAAGCTGGTGCTTCAGTCCGTAATGATCGCGGAAATACCGGTTAAATTCCTGATGACCATATTTTGCATCGCCGGCGAGAGGATGTCCTTCTGCTGCCAGATGTGCACGAATCTGATGGGTACGTCCGGTAATCAGACGAACTTTTAAAAGGGTTGCCTTATCATTATGGCATATCGGCGTATACTGCGTCTCAATTGGCTGGGCATCTTTTTCTTTTGCAGGTAATACGGTCACTTTATTAAGAGACGTATCTTTATGCAGGTAGCCACGGATATGTTGTGGTTTGGTGATTTTTCCTTTTACGATACAAAGATAGTCTTTATGAACGGTGCGGTCATGGAACAATGCTGACAGTTCCTGCAGACCGGCAAGGGATTTACCGGCTGCTATGATACCGCTGGTGTTTTTATCCAGTCGGTTGCACACGGAAGGATGAAAGGTCCGAAGACTTTCTTCTGTCAGGGAACCATTCTGAAGAAGATATCCGATCAGGTATTCTACCAGAGACGGATCTTTTGTGTCGTCAGGCTGCGAGAGCATACCGGCAGGTTTATTGATCAGAAGAATATCAGCGCCTTCGTATATGATATTAAGATCTGTCACTGCTCTTGCAGGCCGCTCCTGCTGACTGAATTTTGAAAAAGTTTCATCACTCAGAAACAGCTTGATCTGGTCACCGGCACTGAGTTTTTCATTTCCGGTAGCTTTTTTTCCGTTTAATGTGATGTTTTTCTTGCGAAGCATTTTATAAAAAAAGCTTTTGGGTGCATTCCGGAGAAGCTTTGAAAGATATTTGTCAAAGCGCTGTCCGGCTTCGTTTTCGGTAATTTGGAATTCTCTCATAAAACTCCTTTACAGAC
>CAVFJK010000039.1:0-4409 GCA_963622815.1 Ruminococcus bicirculans (ex Wegman et al. 2014) | reverse complement strand
ATTGCCAGGATAGTGTGTTTCATCAGTTCATTTCTGGAAAGTTCCGGATATTTTTCGTCCGGACGGAATTTAATACCTTCTTCCAGAGATTCTTTATGAGCATTCATGGAGTCCAGGCGTTCAAGAAACGGCTCCAGTCTGGTGAAGATCTTTACAGTTGCCTTAAAGCTGTTGCCACGGAGAATTTTCTGGCATTCCTGCTCCATGAAAGCTGCATTGATCTTCGGATCACTGCTGTATCCGACAACCGTATTTCCACAGATTGCAAATGCGTCAATATTGGCGCTTTTTTCATAAAAAGTCATGTACATTTCATAGGACATGGTAAGCTCACCGGCATGTTCATGAATTTTACGATATACAGACGATTCAACAGGTTTCGCACGAAAGATCATGATCAGGCTGACCAGAGATTTACAGGCCGGAAGACAGCCTACAACGGCGACTACCGTCCAGACGGTCAGTCTTGTATGAAAATAGATCATTGCTGAGAAAAAGATCAGCAAAGGTACTGCAAATAAAATGGCGGTGATAAGAATACGTCGTTTCTTTTCAGAAGCAAGGTACCCATACTTTCCCTTCCGGGTGGAATTACGCTTTTTTGTTTTGCTCATGAAATGCTCCTTTGATTATTTTCGAGTTTTTTTCTTATGTGTGTTTCGGATGGTCGTCCTGCGGGCCGGTTTACGTGAAGGTCCGGAAATTCTGTTTTCTGAGGAACCTCCTCCTTTTCGTTCCGGGTGGATCAGACATTTTGGGCCGAATCCTACCAGATCCATACGTCCGGCTTTCTGTAATCCTTCAAGGACCAGTTTTCGGTTTGCCGGATTTTTGTACTGCATCAGTGCACGCTGGATTGCTTTTTCGTGAGGATCTTTCGGAATATAGACCGGCTTTCCATCCAGAGGATTAATACCAGTATAATACATACAGGTAGAAAGCGTGGAAGGGGTCGGATAGAAATCCTGAACCTGTTCCGGTGTAAAACCAAGATCACGGACATATTCAGCAAGCTTTACTGCATCTTTAATCGTGCATCCCGGATGGGAAGACATAAAATACGGAACAGCGTACTGCTTCTTTCCAGTGGCTTCGTTGGCTTTTTCATATTCCTGAAGGAATGTCTGATATATCTGATGAGATGGTTTTCCCATATAATGCAACACCTGGTCGGAAACATGTTCCGGTGCTACACGAAGCTGGCCACTGATATGGTATTTGACAAGTTCCTGCATAAAAACCGGACTCTTATCAGCAACGACATAATCAAAGCGGACACCGGACCGGATAAAGACCTTTTTGACACCTGGTACTTTACGTAGTTTCCGAAGAAGGGAAACGTAATCGGTATGGTCAACCTGAAGATTTCCGCATGGCTTCGGGAAAAGACACTGACGATTCTGGCAGACCCCTTTTGTCAGCTGTTTCTGACAGGAAGGCTGTCTGAAATCAGCAGTCGGTCCCCCGACATCATGGATATATCCTTTAAAATCGGGATCCTTTGTCATTTTTACAGCTTCTTTCAGAATCGATTCATGACTTCGGGTCTGAAGAATCCTTCCCTGATGAAAGGTCAGGGCGCAGAAATTGCATCCACCGAAGCAGCCGCGATTACTGGTAAGGCTGAACTTAATCTCTTCGAGTGCCGGGATGCCTCCCTTAGAATCATACATCGGATGCCAGATATCTGTATATGGCAGATCATAGACATCATCCATCTCCTGCTGTGTTAATGGCTGTGCAGGAGGATTCTGAATGACATATCCTCTGTTTCCATAGCTTTCAGCAAGTGGTTTGGCTGTAAAAGGGTCTGTATTGCGGTACTGAATCGCAAAACTGTCTGCGTAGGTACGTTTATCAGACGAAACTTCTTCGTAGGAGGGAAGTACGATCGGTTCGTAAGCACGGGACAGATCTTTACATTTATAAACGGTTCCCGGAATATAAGTGATCTCTTCAATCGGAAGTCCGCTCTGAAGAGCTTCGGCAATCTGAATGATCGAATGCTCTCCCATTCCATAGGAAATCAGATCTGCACCGGAATCCATAAGGACACTTCTTCGTACGCGATTATCCCAGTAATCATAGTGTGCCAGACGTCGGAGGCTTGCTTCGATGCCGCCCAGAATGATCGGTGTATGCTTATAAGTCTGACGGATCAGGTTACTGTATACAACAGTTGGCATATCCGGACGGAGTCCCATCTCACCACCTGGAGAGTAAGAATCCTTCTGGCGATGTTTTCGTGAAACGGTATAGTGATTGACCATAGAATCCATATTTCCGGCTGTTACAAGGAAACCGAGACGTGGTTCTCCAAAAGTCCGGATACTTTCTTTATGGCGCCAGTCCGGCTGAGGAATGATTCCTACACGGTAGCCGCGGCTCTCAAGGAGACGGCTGATGATGGCAGAACCAAAAGAGGGATGATCGACATAGGCATCGCCTGTGATATAGACGAAATCGACCTGATCCCATCCGCGCTGCTTCATTTCCTGGTTTGTTACGGGTAAAAAGTTCTGCATTTATATCTCCTAAAATGAAACGGACTGGGCACGATAGCCCTCCGCGATAATATCGAGCTGGCGATGAAAACGGGCAAGCTGCTGCAGATCTTTTGTGCGGAATACCCGCAGAAATTCATCCTGGATCTTTTCGACTTCTCGTTTATTGGAAATTTTATACAGGTTCTCAATGCTGAGTAAGATATCTTTTACCAGGTTGGACTGGGTCTGGGAAGAATTCTGCGCATCCATGATCTCATCACGGACAGAAGACATTTCCTGATCCAGGGCAATGATCGCATCGGCTGCGTTGCTCAGTCGTTCAGCTACATGTAAAGGCATTTCGCCCTTGTATTTATACTGCAGGGAATGTTCGATCGTAGCCCAGAAATTCATGGCCATTGTACGGATCTGAATTTCTGCCTGAAGACGTTTTGGACCATTGATCGTATCTACAGTATAATAAATGATCAAATGATAACTGCGGTAACCACTTTGTTTGATATGTTTCAGATAGTTTTTTTCGCTTTTGATCGTCATATCACTGCGGTTACGGATAATAGAAGCTACGGTATCGATATCTTCTTCAAACTGACAGATGATACGGATGCCGGCAATATCCTCGATCTCTTCTTCCATCTTTTCCATCGGAATATGTTTGCGCTGCATTTTCTCCAGGATACTTGGAAGACTTTTGACGCGTCCACTGACCTGTTCGATCGGGGAATATAGATCATTTTGCTTGTGTTCATCTATGATATGTTCAAACTTTACCATCAGTTCTTTGACAGCAAGTTCATATGGACATAAAATACTTCTCCATAATTGTATTTCCATAAATATCGCTCCTTGCGGGATTGTTGCTTTGAAGCTTTGTCCTGAAATACGAAAAGACAAAACTTCCCATACAGTATAACACAATTTGTACAATTTTTGTTAGTAATATGTGCACTTTCTGATTTTTTTTCTGAGGCATTGTAAGATCCGGTAAGGATTTATGCTGATTTCCTGTCCATCCGAAGTATTGACATAAATACCCAGATGAAGATGAACCGGGAATATTCCGGATGTTCCTTCTTCTCCGTATCCCGTATTTCCCATAAAACCAAGGATTTCTCCGGCCTGTACGGTATCACCGGGGGCAAAATCTTTTTCATAGGAAGAAAGATGTGCGTAATAAAAATAGCCGCCGGATTCCGAACGGATGCCGATACGGTAACCGCCAAGGGGCAGCCAGCCTTTCTGTTCGATGATGCCATCGGTGATGCTGATGATTGGATAATAGCCGGCTGTGGTAACCGGACCAAAGAGATCGGTTCCCTCATGACGGCGTTTTCCTCCGTATGTACGGGCCTCCATCCAGCTGTTTTCAAAGCTGATATCATCAGATGCAACGGGAAAATACTGCAGATCACCCCAGATTGCTTCATAGTGTCTTCGTAAATTCAGATAATCGCTTTTTTTATACTGAAGAAAAAATGTATTATCAGAAGAAAGAGTTTTTGGATGAAAATTACTGTTTAACATGGAAGTGGTAAGGACATCGCTCCAGTTTAAAGTATACGCATCTGATGTGGTCAGTTTAAGATAAAGCTCCGGTGAAAGATCCTGTTGGCGAAAATTGTCGGAGGTGATGTAGTCGCTTTTTAAAACAGAGGCTGTACTCCTGCCAATTATGATGTGGGTCAGAATACTGCTGCCCATGATCAGAACAGAAAAAATAACTGCGCGAAGAGTGGTATGGGACATGGACTGTTGAACTTTCTGTTTTTTTCAGTATATGCAAAAAAGACTCCGCATATCTGCGAAGCCTTTTGAATAAATCATAAATTATATAAGATTGGAAGAAATATCTTTGCAGGATCAGTCCTTTAATTCTTCAAGAACTTTTACAAGATATTTCCA
>CAVFJK010000038.1:0-21229 GCA_963622815.1 Ruminococcus bicirculans (ex Wegman et al. 2014) | reverse complement strand
TTCTTTTGTATATACGTCTTCATAATATAATTTTCTTGTCTCGCTCATGATGTAATATTCCTCTTTCTTATGTTAATATCCTTCTTACACTTTAAGAAATTCTTTTTGTTTTTTCTGCACTTTAGTATACCACAGCTTCACTTTCCTGAACAGAAAAACACTTTCCCGGAAACAAAAAAAGACAGGCGAGCGTTACGCATCGTCTGCCTTCTTTCGTTTTATTTTTATTTAAAAACAAGGGCATATTTATCAACGCTGATCTGTGCTTTTCCTTCTGCTGCGAAACTGATATTATCTGCTTCCTGCGGAGTAAAGAGCACCATGGTAGCCGTCTGGCTTCCATCATTGATAAAGATCTCAACACTGAATCTGTCCATAAGGATTCTTAAAGTCACTTCACCTGCCACCGGTTTTACCTGGATATCTCTTGTATGGAGGATGTCATACATATATCCGCTGCGGCTGCGGTCAAGAGAAAGTACTTCTCTTACCGGATCATAAGTGATCGTAGAATCATAAGTCTCATTTGCGGCAAGCTTGATCGTAAACTTCTTAAATTCATCTGTAACTTTGAGTTTCACGGTCATATCAAGAACTCGTCCGTCCACTTCATTCAGAACTGTTTCATCTGAAATTTCTACATCTTCATAGTGAACATGTTCGCCACGATAATTTTCAATCTCTCTTACCGGCTGCTGGATCAGTTTACCATTGCGACAGTTAATCTCTCTCGGAACTGTCATCTGTCCGAAATATTTTGCTCCATCCGGAACAAATTTAGAGTTCGGCCAGGCCTGCATCCATGCGATCATCACACGTCTTCCATCCGGTGTCAGCATCGTCTGCGGTGCATAGAAATCAATACCGCTGTCAAGAGGCTGTACATCCTCTCTGACAAACTGATGTGTCTTTTTGTCATAAGTTCCGGTCAGATAGATAACGCTGTGGCCAACGTGGAATTTCAGTCCTTCCGGCATCATTGCCATCGGGCTTACGACCAGTACATGTTTACCGTCCACCTCGTAGAAGTCCGGACATTCCCACATTTTTCCAAGTTTCTCATCACTGTGGTCCAGGACAGTCACATACTGCCAGTCAAACGCATCTGCACTCCTGAAAAGAAGGATACGGCTGTTTCCGTCATCTGTCATGTTGGCAACTACAGAATAGTAGAAGCCATCATCTTCTTTCCAGATCTTTGGATCACGGAAATCAACCTTACTTCCACCCGCCGGGATATCCTCGCCCGTAATAACCGGATTCTTTTCGTATTTTTCATAGTTCACACCATCACCGACAGCCATGCACTGTGTCTGATGTGTCGGAAGCTCGCCGTTTTCCATCGGAATATCACTTACAAATCCAACGCCTGTGTACATCAACAGATGACGTCCATCCGGGAGCTCCAGACCGCTGCCGGAGAAGCAGCCGAAGTTATCGTAAGATTCTTCCGGAGCCATAGCGACCGGAAGGCGCTCCCATTTAAGAAGATCCTTACTGGTCACATGTCCCCAGTGCATCGGTCCCCATTGATTGGAATATGGATGGTACTGATAAAACAGGTGATATTCATCTTTATAAAATGAAAATCCATTTGGATCATTGATCCATCCGGCACCGCCGGTTACATGATAGCAGGGACGTTCTTCCGGAGAAATTTTCTTTAACTGTTCCTGCTCAAATTCTCTTGCTTTCTGTAATTTCTCTGTATTCATAATCTGTTCTCTCCCTGTAATTCATTTATCTGATACATGGATTTCCTGAGGCTGCATCAACCTTTGATACCAGATGATGCAATACCTTCTACATAGTATTTCTGCATGAAAATGAACATGATGATCATCGGGATCGCAGATACTACCAGAGCTGCCATGATCGCACTGTAGTGAACCGGTTTTGTTCCGAAGAAGGACTGTACTGCAAGCTGGATCGTACGTTTATCTTCTCCTGTCATTACGAGGAATGGCCACATGAAGTCGTTCCAGTGAGATACGAAATCAAGGATAAATACGGTTGCGTATACGGTTTTGGAGATCGGCATAACGATCTGGAAGAAGGTTCTGATCGGACTGCATCCATCAATTGCAGCTGCCTCGATCAGGTCATCCGGAACATCACAGAAGAACTGCCGGAACATGTAGATAGAGAAGCATTTTGCAACAAACGGAACAACCAGTGCTGCCAGTGTGTTTACCCATCCAAGCTGAGACATCTCTATGTACAGAGGAAGCATGATTGCTTCCATCGGAAGTACCATCAGTGCAATAACCAGGTTCAGGATTGCTTTCTTGCCACGAAATTCAAATTTTGCCAGAGCATAACCACACATGGAGTTTACAAGCAGATCAAATACGAGGATCAGCGCAATGTAAAGCAGTGTGTTCTTAAATACCTGCGGAAGGTTCAGTCTGGAGAATACTTCTGCGTAATTATCCAAAGATGCCTGTACCGGCAGGAAAGTTGTCAGTGATGACATATTTGAGAAGATTTTTGCTTCCGGTTTCAGAGATGCGGAAATCATCCAGATCAGAGGTGATACAAAAATGATTCCGATTACAATATTTGCAAAGTAAAACATGAATTTACCAAACTTTGCAGAAAATTTCATTGATTTTGTCATGTTCGTATCCTCCTTTCTCAGTCTGTTGCCGCTGTAACTTTCTTCATTGCCATGGACATGCATACAACGATTACAAAGAATACAGTTGCAATAGAGCAGGCATAACCAAAGTTACCTTTCTGGAAGCCCTGGTCGTAAATGTAGTAAACCAGAGTCTTTGTGGAGTTCTTCGGTCCGCCTTTTGTCATGATGTATGGCTGTGTGAAGAGTTTCATTGCCTGGATCATTGTGATCATGATTACGTATTTGATGGTTCCTTTCAGTCCCGGAAGGGTGATGTAAAGGAACTGTTTGAATTTTGTAGCACCGTCTACAGAAGCTGCCTCATACTGATCTCTCGGAATTCCCTGAAGACCTGCAAGGAAGATCATCATCTGATATCCGGCACCCTGCCATGCAGACATGAATATGATAGAATTCATCGCTGTATTGGCATCACTCAGAAATTTGATCGGGCTCATTCCAAGAGATACAAGAATGGAGTTGATCAGACCTGTGTTCGGGTTTGCATTGTAAAGAACTGACCACAGTACGGAAATAACTACCATAGAGGTAAGCTGTGGTGCGAAGTACATGGTACGGAAAATGGAAACTCCGCGGAATTTCTTTGAAACAAGAAGTGCCAGACCAAGTGCAAGTGCACACTGACACGGAACAACAATAACCGTAAAGTAAACTGTATTTTTCAGAGCAGCCCAGAAGTTCTTGTCACTGAAAAGTTTTTTATAGTTGTCGAAAGCGATAAAGCTTGTAGCATCCGGTCTCATGATCTGATATTTAAATCCGGAGAAATATACGGTATAGATCATCGGTACTACAAGAAATGCGATCAGAAGAATCACTGCCGGAGCAACAAACAGATATGCTGCACGTCTTTCGTCACGCTTACGGCCGCTGAGCTTAGTCTTATTCATAACCTTTCCCCCTTGTTTTTAAAAAGGATTTTTCCTGAAATAAATCTTTACACAGATACAGCCGCACCGCAGAGCGATGCGGCTGTAAGTCCTGCATTTCTACTGTTTATTATTCAGCGTAGTATGTCTCATAGTCTTCTGTAAAGGTATCAGATACTGTGTCCAGTTCGCTCTGGATGTAGTCATTATCAACCTCATCTGTACTGGAAGCGTCAGAGAAGATATTTGTCAGAGCTTCAGCAAATGCAGAGGAGAAAGTTGCATAGGAAGGTGTTCTAGGACGCGGAACTGCTGTGTTCTCAAGCTGCTCTTTGAACAGGGCGCGCGCACCTTCTTTGTAGTCTGCCATTGCTTCGTTATCATAAGCAGAAGTACGTGTTGCCGGTTTTGCGATAGCTGCTGCATAAGTAGCAACGTTATCAGTGTTCATCAGCCATGCAAGGAATTCGCCGGCTGCATCTACGTTTTCACAATCCTTGCTGATTGCTGCGGACCAGTCACCACATGGGGAAACAGCTTCTTTTGTATCATCATTTACCGGATAGTATGTTACGCCCCAGTCAAAGTCTGCACTCTTTTCAAGAGTTGCTACATCCCAGGAACCACCAAGCATTGTTGCACACGCACCGTTGAGGAACTCGTCTGTGATCGGCTCAATGTTTGCATATCCTTTTGCGATAAGATCTGCAAGCCATGCAGTTGTGCTTACAGCTTCTTCACTGTTTACATATCCGTCTGCTTCTTTACCATCTTCGCTGATGAAGTCTTTGCCTGCGGAAAGATACAGCGGTTCAAGTGCATATGGAAGACCTTCGCCGTGGTCCATGATAATATGTGTTCCTACATAATCATCTGTAGTACATTTTTCTGCGATCTCGGCAACCTCAGACCAGGTAAGCGGATTATCAATTGTACGGGAATCAAGATCATCTGTATCTACGCCGCATTCTTTGAGGTAATCTTTATTATAATAGAATGCTACAGAAGATTCTGTTGCTCCCACTGCATATAACTTTCCATCGTATGTATTCTGTGTAATAGATGAATTAACGAAATCTGATTTATCCTCATCTGTAAAATAATCATCAAGTGGAACTGTGATTCCATTAGCTGCATAATAGGAAACCTGCGGTCCATCTACATAGAAGATATCCGGAAGGTCATTGGATGTAACTGCTGTAGCGATCTTGTTATCGTAAGCATAAGAATCAGAACGGTCGATTGCTTCACGGCTTACCTGGATTTCCGGATGTTCTGCATTCCACTCATCAAGTTTCTCTACCCACCATGCTTCGATTTCTTCTGTATCTGTCGGGCTCCAGATTGTAAGATTTACTGTTTCATCTGCGAATACCGGTACGGTTGTTGCTGCTCCTGAAACAGCAAGAGCTGCTGCCATTGCAATACTAATGGTTTTTTTCATTTTAATAATCCTCCTTTTATGTTGTATTTCCACCGCGCGAAAGGAAATATTGTAGAACCCGTTCCACATTCCTTAAAAAAATTTTTCGAACTGTGCATCTTTAAGGATTTGTGTGTGGAATCCGTTCCATATCGTGCTTTTATGATAGTTCCAAAAAACAGATTTGTCAACAGCTTTTCACCAAAAACTTACTTCCAGACACATTTCCGTGCATTTTTATAATTTTTTCATTATGTTTTTGTGCATTCTGCATATTCGTACAAGATAGATTTTTAACAAGCTTTTACATATATAAAAAATATGCAAAACCATATTTCTGATTTTGCATATTTCCATTCTCATTTCCTGCATAGTCTGAATTTTCATTATTTCAGATAATTTTTGCCTGTTTTTCAGTTTTTATTCAGTTATTTTCTTATAATTCTCCTGTAATTTCAACAGGATATGTGCTCTGTCCCTGCTGGAGGCTGACTGATAAAACCTGTCTGTGTGGAACGGGTTCCTTTCCATCAATCAAGTCCAGCACTGTTTTTGCACATGATTGTGCCAAAAATTTCACATTCTGACAGACAGATGTTACTTCCGGGTAGCACAGCCTGCTGACATCCATTCCATCATAAGTTACTACTTTCAGGTCTTCAGGAACTCTTTTTCCTGCCTTCATTGCCAGATGCATATAATACAGAGCCGGCTGATCCGCCGCAAATACACCATCTGCATCCGGATATCTGTCCATTGCCTTTTTTGCCGCTTCCCAATAGGACTTATGATCGAACTTGTTCCATTCCATCATAACTTCCAGAACTTCTACTCCATTTTCTTTCAGGATCCTCTCAAAAACCTTATGCCTCTCATTTGCAGCCACATTCGGAGCAACTCCTGTAATATGTACGACTCTCTTGCATCCGTTCTTGATTATGATCTCTGCTGCCAGTTTACCTCCATATGTATGATCTGAGCCGATCAGCGGAATTTCCGGTCCGAAATCCTGATCCAGTGAAACGATCGTATGCTTTCTGTTTGCATATTCCTTATGATGCAATGTATGGGCTCCGGTAATTATTCCATCCACCATATTACGTTCCAGCATATTCAGGTAATCACGTTCTCTGTTACTGCTTCCGACTGTATTACAGATCATACTCTTGTAACCCATTTTATAAAGTGCCATCTCCGTTTCTCTCGCAAATGCCGAGAAAAAGGGATGATCGAGATCCGGGATCAGAACACCAATGATACCTGATTTATTGCGGAACAGATTCCTTGCCAGTTCATTAGGAGTATACTCCAACTCGTTGATTGCCTTCTCGATCTTCTTTCGGGTATCAGCCGAAACATAACCACTGTCATTTATTACTCTGGACACAGTGCCGACCCCCACTCCGGCTTTTTGTGCCACGTCTTTCATACTTGCCATTCTTACTTCAATAACCTTTCTTTCCAACTCTGTTGTCTGGTTTCCATAATATTCTTCCACATAAACGGACTTTTCGTTACTGTTCACTCCGTTCACAGCAACTTATGACAACAAGTTCCAGATATTTCCTCTGTATATTTCGCGGTAGATTTTATATTACAGAATTCTGCAAAAAGTAACATATCGTATAAATTATACTCAGGAAAAGTATAGCATAGGAAAATTTTCTTTACAATTAACATACTGCAACAATAAAAACTTCATTTTTCGTCAAACCGCGAGAGGGAATTGCCGTATCGACAATTCCCTCTCGCATTTCAGTTCGTATAAAAACATAGTCTATGTCTGTAAAACTGCTGTTATTTTAAATTCTTGGTCACACGAAGTCGTGTCATCGCTCTGGCGAGTGCAGCCTGACTTCTGTTATATTCTACAATACTCTGCTTCTGACGGAGCTGTTCTTCCGCACGGTCACGTGCTTCCTCAGCTCTTCGTATATCGATTTCTTCCGGACGCTCAACGGTCAGGCAGAACAGCTTTGCACGGTTGTTGATCATTTCAACAAAGCCGGCACTTACTGCAACGACTTCCCAGTTTCCTTCCGCATCCTGAAATTTCAGCTCTCCCGGGACGATCGCACAGATCATATTGGCATGATGTGCAAGAAATTCTTTCTGTCCATCTTCTGCCGGAATGATCAAAGACTGTGCACGTCCTGTAAAAAACTGTCTGTTTGCAGCGTATATCTCAAGACCGAATGTATTCTGCATAAGCCTCACTCCTTACTGTTCCAGAGTTTTTGCTTTTTCAATTACTTCGTCTATGGTTCCTACATTGAAGAATGCATTTTCCGGATATTCATCCATCTCACCATTGATGATCATCTTGAATCCACGGATTGTTTCTTTCAGCGGAACATATTTTCCAGGAATACCTGTAAAGTTTTCAGCTACATGGAATGGCTGAGACAGGAATTTCTGAATCTTTCTTGCACGGAATACAGTATTTTTATCCTCATCGGAAAGTTCTTCCATACCAAGGATTGCGATGATATCCTGCAGTTCTTTATATTTCTGAAGGATTTCCTGTACACGGCGCGCTACTTCGTAATGCTCTTCACCTACAACATCTGCTTCCAGGATACGGGATGTGGATTCCAGTGGATCTACGGCCGGATAAATACCCTGCTCAACGATCTTACGGGAAAGAACTGTCGTTGCATCCAGATGAGCGAATGTTGTTGCCGGTGCCGGGTCGGTCAGGTCATCGGCCGGTACATATACTGCCTGTACAGAAGTTACGGATCCGGATGTTGTGGATGCGATACGCTCCTGCAGTTCACCCATCTCTGTAGCCAGAGTCGGCTGATAACCTACTGCGGAAGGCATACGTCCAAGAAGTGCGGATACCTCGGAACCTGCCTGTACAAAACGGAAAATATTATCAATGAAAAGAAGAACGTCTCTGTGCTCTGTATCACGGAAATATTCTGCCATAGTAAGACCTGTTTCCGCAACACGCATACGGGATCCCGGCGGCTCGTTCATCTGTCCAAACACTAAGGCTGTTTTCTTAAGTACGCCGGATTCTTTCATTTCACTCCAAAGGTCATTACCTTCACGGGAACGCTCACCAACACCGGTGAAAATAGAATATCCGCCATGTTCGGTAGCGATATTCTGGATCAGCTCCTGAATCAGGACTGTCTTACCAACACCGGCACCACCGAACAGACCGATCTTACCACCTTTTGCGTAAGGAGCAAGAAGGTCGATAACTTTGATTCCTGTTTCCAGGATCTCAACTGCCGGTTTCTGCTCTTCAAAACTAGGCGGATCTCTGTGGATTACCCAATGTTCTGCATCATCCAGAGATTCTCCACCATCTACTGTCTCTCCGAGAACATTGAAAAGTCGTCCCAGAGTACAGTCACCTACAGGAACTTTAATTCCGCTTCCTGTAGCAATTACTTCTCTATCTCTCTGAAGTCCCTCACTGGCACTCAGCATGATGCAGCGAACCACATCATTTCCCAGATGCTGAGAAACTTCCATAACACATTTTTTACCGTTGTTTTCAACCTCAAGAGCATCCTTGATATCCGGCAGATCTCCATCTTCAAAAACAACGTCTACAACAGGTCCCATGACCTGTACGATCTTACCTTTACTCATTCTCGTCACTTCCTTTTCTGGGCCTTTGCGCCGCTGCAAACCTCTGTGATCTCCTGTGTGATTGCTGCCTGACGTGCACGGTTATACTGAATCGACAGATCCTGAAGCATTTTCTTTGCACTGTCTGTAGATGACTGCATTGCTGTCATTCTGGCATTATTCTCGCTGGCATATGCTTCAACCAGACATCCATAAATCACACCGGTCAGATAGTTCGGGATCATGATATCCAGTACACCATCTGCGGAAGGAAACATCTCAATTTCTTCCTGATGAACTTCTACCGGCATCTCAAGCGGTGAAAAGCTGGTCTTTTTTAAAGGAAGAAGCTGCATATTTACCGGTTCCATCACAACTGCATTCTGCATCTGTGTATAGATGATATGCACCTCGTCCACTTCTCTTTCCAGAAAGCCTCTTATAACTTCCTCACTGATCATTCTTGCCCTGTGCATGGTCGGCTTCTGTACTGTATAACGGAAGCTTCCATCCATATCGACATCTTTCTTACTGAAGTACTGTCTTCCCACCATACCAAGAACATACAGTTTATGATGGCCAGGGGTATTTGCCATAAATTCTTCTGTCATCTTAGTGATATTATGGTTATAGGCACCTGCCATACCCTTATCACCTGTTACCACGATCGTCGCAATCTTTCGTTCCTCTGTAGGAACCAGATGACGAACGCTGAAAAACGGATGCTGTATATCCGGGATATGACGCAGGATACGTGCGATCGCACTCTGCATATTATAGAAATACGGCTCAGTATCCGACAGTATCTTTTTGGCTTTTTTCATTTTGGAAGAGGAAATCATATACATGGCATTGGTAATTTTCATTGTGTCCTGGACACTGCTTATCCTGCTTTTTATTTCTCTTGCATTTGCCATAAATTCCTCCTGCCGGTCACTGCTCTGACGGACTCGTCATTTTCACAGTGATCGCATTCTTTACAAATAATTTATTTGGTAGCTGCGCGGTCCTCGAACTCATCTGCAACCTGAAGGATCTTTTCTCCCAGCTCATCACTGAGTACTTTTTTCTCTTCGATTTCTTTACCGATTTCCGGATAAACATTATCGAAGTATGCCAGCATATCTTTCTGGTACTGTTTTACGTTCTTTTTATCCACATGAACCAGCTTCTTATGGGTCGCTGTCCACAGTGTGATCACCTGCTCATGAAGTGCAAGCGGACTGCACAGTGGCTGTTTGAGAAGTTCCATCAGGCAGCCGCCATATGCAAGCTGTGCCTTGGTTGCGTCATCCAGATCGGAACTGAACTGAGTGAACACTTCCATCTCACGATACTGTGCAAGATCAATACGAACACTTCCGGAGGCTTTCTTCATTGCCTTTGTCTGGGCAGCACCACCAACTCGTGATACAGAAAGTCCGACGTTTACGGCCGGTCTCATACCGGAGAAGAACAGGTCACTCTCCAGGAAAATCTGACCATCTGTAATAGAAATTACGTTGGTTGGAATATATGCGGATACATCGCCTGCCTGAGTCTCAATGATCGGAAGTGCTGTAATAGAACCGCCTCCCATTTCATCATTCAGACGGCTGGATCTCTCCAGAAGTCTGGAATGCAGATAGAATACGTCACCAGGATATGCTTCACGTCCCGGAGAACGTTCCAGCAGCAGGGACAGTGCACGATATGCTACTGCATGTTTGGAAAGGTCATCATATACGATCAGTACATCTTTGCCCTGATACATGAAGAACTCTGCAAGTGCGGTTCCTGCATAAGGTGCAATGTACTGAAGCGGTGCACAGTCACTGGCTGTTGAAGAAAATACGGTTGTATATTCCATAGCGCCATATTTTTCAAGGTTTGATACAACCTTGGCAACTGTAGATGCCTTCTGTCCGATTGCCACATAAATACAAAGTACATCCTTACCTTTCTGGTTCAGGATGGTATCGATTGCAAGAGAAGTTTTTCCTGTCTGTCTGTCACCGATGATCAGCTCACGCTGTCCACGGCCAATCGGGAACATTGAATCCAGTGAAAGGATACCTGTTTCCAGCGGTACAGTTACGGATTTACGGTCGATGATTCCTGGTGCAGGATTCTCTACCGGGCGATATCCTTCTTCTTTAATTTCGCCTTTTCCATCAATCGGAGCACCAAGGGCATTCACGATTCTTCCTACGAAGCCATTACCTACAGGAATACCTGCCTGTTTACCGGTTCTGGTTACTTTGGTTCCCTCTTTGATTCCGGTATCTTTACCAAACAGAATACATCCCATGCTGTTTGTACGGATATCCTGAACCATTCCCTTGAGTCCGTTTTCAAATACTACAACCTCACCATACATGGCATGGTCAATTCCGTATACGGTTGCAATTCCGTCACCTACAGAAATAACCGTTCCCACTTCCTGGTTCTGGCTGATCTCATCATAATTTTCTATTTCTTCTTTCAGAATAGAAATAATCTCATCTGGGTTGATTGCACTCAACGTGTTCACCTCCGGGTCAGTTTCTGTTGCAGCATACGGTAACGTCCCCGCATGCTCCAGTCAAATTCACGTCCGTCTGCCTGGAGGATGAATCCTCCGATCAGACTTTTGTCTTCTATCATCTCTATTTCGGCCTGTTCAGCCTGAAATTCCCGGCACAAAAATGCTTTGATGCCTTTCAGCTGTTCATCCTTCGGCGGTGTTACATAACGCATCACTGCACGCAGGATGTTCTGCTTTCTTCTGCAGATTTCTTCATAGTCCTCAAAGATTTCTTCCAGAAGGCCTATGTTTCTGTGTTTGCAGGCAACCTTAATGAAATTCTTCATTTCATCAGGAATCACCCGGTCAATCACTCTGCTCTTCGCTTCAAAAGGCACCAGTGGATTCTCGAGACTGTCTGCCAGTCCCGGAACCTCACGGAATATTTCTTTTGTTGTCTGTACGGCTTCTGTCGGAACAGAAAGTTCGTACAATGTTTTTGCATAATTAACGGCGGTCGCTGTCATCCGGATCACCTGCTTCTTCTATAAATTGATCATATAAGGATAAATCCTGGTCTGCTCCACTGTTCTTACCAATGATCTTAGCAGCAGCTTCCATAGCAAGTTCTGCAACATCGCCCTTCATCTGACGCATTGCATTCTCGCGTTCCATACGGATGTCTTCCTGTGCTTTTGCAAGCATGGCATCTACTTTTGCCGTTGTCTCTTCTACTGTATGGTCGGCCTGTGCTTTAGCTTCTTTTCTAGCCTGTTCCATGATCTGGTAGGACTCTTCTTTTGCGGATCTCAGAGCGCCTTCATACTGTTCCTGAAGTGCTTTTGCATTATCCTGTCGTTCCTTTGCTTCTGCAAACTGCTGGTCGATCATCGCTTTTCTCTGATCCATCACATTTATGATCGGTCCGAATAAAAACTTCTTCATTAAAAGATACAGAACCAACAGGTTGATGATTGTGAAGACAAGGTTGATATCAATCTTTATCACCTGTTCCACCTGCCTCTCTTATCAGTCATCTTGTTCTCTCTATCTTTATTAGCCCAGCATGATGATGATCAGAAGGCCGATTACGAAACCGTAAATAGCTGTTGCTTCGGCAAGTGCACATCCTAACAGAAGGTTCTTACTGATTTTGCTCTCTGCTTCAGGCTGTCTTGCGATTGCTTCTACTGCTTTAGATGTTGCCATACCGATACCGATACCTGCTCCGATACCTGTAAGAACTGCGATAGCTGCTCCGATTGCTACTAATGTTGACATAATTTTTTCCTCCTCGTTTAACAAAAATAGTTCAAAAATAATGGATATTTTTTAATTTAATGACTGTTTACCGTTATTCGATTGCTTCCTTGATAAACAGTGATGTTAAGAATACGAATACATACGCCTGAATGAATCCATCAAAGAAATCAAAATACAGGCTGAATGGTATAGGAAGTATTGCCGGACACACAAATTCAAGCAATTTCATTACTACGAAACTTCCCAGGACATTACCAAATAATCGCATACACAATGATGTCGGCCTGATTGCCAGTTCCAGAATATTGATTGGAAGCATGATCGGAACCGGTTCTGCGAAACTATGCAGAAATCCTTTAAGTCCTCGTTTGTGAAAACCTGAGTACTCAATCAGAATAATGCTCATAAGCGAAAGTGCTATGGTCACATTCATGTCCTTTGTAGGTGGTGTGAAACCAAAAACACCGGCGATATTGGCTATTCCAATATAAATTACGGTAGACATCAGATAAGGGATATATCTTTTCCCTTCTTCTCCCAGAATTCCCATAAAGAAATCCTGAAGGAAACTTACTCCTGATTCCAGAAGAAGCTGTTTTTTGCCTGGATTCTCAACCTTGAGATTACGAACCAGTACCAGAGAAAGTACTAACAGCACTGCCATGATCACCCATGTAACAACTACACTCTCTGCGATCGGCACTCCACCAAACACCGGTATCGTAAAGGCAGTCTTGCTTTCCAGCTCTTCTGCCAGTGTGGCTGATAAATTTCCCGTCTTTCTCCCTCCTTTTCTCTCGACCGTATTGACCATTAGAATTGGTATGACCGGTCTGCCTTTGTTGCACTTATTTTACGCTCTTCGTCAAAAAAAAGTCAATATCCATTTTCACCATATTGTCCAAATATGAAATCGAAAATTATGCACTTTTCACAATTATATTAAATATAACTTCTTATTATAAGTGACACTTCTCCGTAGGATAATACTGATACAGAGCCGTCACTTTCCTCTACTTTAAGGCGTCCGTCAGGGCAGATTTCCAGTGCTTTTGCACTGCGGACTTTGTCTCCGTCTGAGATACATATTTCCCTTCCGGGCACAATATTATGCTCAATATATTCCGGTGGAAGACGAAGTTCTTTTGTCTCTTCCAGAAGAGCATTCACGATCTCAGCCGCCAGACGGCTGCGGTCAAGTTCCCCTGCGGCCTCCCGGCTTTCATAGATCCCGCCGGCAATTCCCTTAATAGCCTCCGGATACCCCTCTGCGGCCTCAAAAATATTCAGGCCGATCCCAACCACGGCAAACTCGATATTTCCACTCTCAAAGTCTGTAACTGCTTCTGTAAGGATGCCGCATACTTTCTTTCCATTATGATAAAGGTCATTCACCCATTTAATATCCAGGTCAATTCCCGTAACCTTCTTCACTGCCTTATAAACAGCTACTGCTGCTTCCGCGGTCAGAAGAAGGCTTTCCTGAAGGCTGCCTTTCGGCTCCAGAACCACGCTCAGATAGATTCCCGCATCCTGCGGTGAATAAAAGCTGCGTCCCCGTCTGCCACGTCCTTCCGTCTGGCATCCCGCCAGAACAAAGCTCCCATGCCCGGCTTCTCCGGTTACTGCTGCTGCCTTCGCCGCACGGTTCGTAGAATCCACTTCCTGGTAAACTTTTATATAAACGTCCGGAAATGACAAAAAAGGCCGTATTGCTTCAACAGAAAGCCGATCATTCGCTTTCACCAGCATATAGCCTTTATTCGGTCCCGCCTCTATCATGTATCCCTCTTCCCTCAGAGATTTCACTGCTTTCCAGATGGCTGCCCTGGTACAGTGAAGCTCCTCGGCAAGTTTTTCTCCTGAAAGTGTCTCACCCTTCTGTTTCTCCAGAATTTCCAAAAGTCTTGATTTAACGGTCATATTCTATTCTTCTCCATAATTCATCAGAGTTTTTTTCATAAATGATATGTACTCTCTGCGAACATTCTCCGGCGACACGATCACCGCACCAGTTCCAAGACTGGCCAGCCAGCCAAAGAACTTCGGGCTGACACTGATCCGTACCTGCATTGAAAAATGCTCTTCATCCCGGGGAATGAGCATAACATCCTGCCCGAAACGATCCAGGACTACACCGACAAAACGGTTCTCAAATTCCATCCGGACAGAGGTCTCTTTTCCTCCAAACATCCCAAATGTACCGGCTGAGAATTTCTCCATATCAAATTTCTGAAAAATACTCTCTCCATTTCGCCTGTTCTTTTCGATATTTATATGTTTAATCTTGTCAACACGATAATGTTTAACGATTCCACTCTTTTCATCCAGACCGATCAGATAATAGTTTTCATTCTTCCAGATCAGGTTCCACGGACTCACCCGATAGAGTTCTCCACCACGTTTCTTCTTCAGATTCTTAGAAAAATCCCATTCATAATACTGAAAACTAATCTGACAGTTATCTGCAATCGCAGCATAAATTCCCTCTATATTCTTATAAGCCTCACCATTCGGCGACTTTACCCCCAAAACGGTACAGGCCTGGTGCTGGAGCTTCCTCGCCTCACCGGCACTGGTCAGACTTTCTAATTTACGCAGGAGTTCCCTGGACTGTTTCTGGGTAAGAAATTTCGAAGACTGTACAGCATCCATTAAGATCTTAAGCTCCGGAAGTTCAAATTTCCGGTCCGCAAGATAGTATCCCGAAGGACGTTCCCTGCGGTTCTCAATCTTCATTCCAAAGATCCGCAGTGTCTCTATATCATCATAGACAGCCTTACGCTCTACACTGATCCCGTATCCATTCAGGTACTGTATGATCTCCGCTACGGACATCGGATGTTCCCTGTCCGTTTTCTCTTCCAATGCCTTCATCAAATATAGAATTTTCAGTTTCTGATTAAAAGATTTCGGCATTGTCTTCTCCCTTATATTACTTATCTGCCAATGCTATGACTACACCTGAATATAATACCATAAATCCAAGGGCAAGGGCAATCCTGTCCGCAGAATGAAAATCCACCTTCAGAATCATTGCTCCCATGATCATGATCTCAATCGTAACGATCGCACCAAGGACCATTGCCATAACATTAGAAAATTTCCTGCGGTTCTTCTTTCTCTGACCTTTCTCTGCTCTGTAAACTCTTCCTTCTGCATTTGCTGTGTTGACCATTCTGAATTCCTCCCTTAATATCGAACATGTTTTCCGAACATTTGTTTCTCATATTGAGAGTATCTCATATTTTATGTCCGATAAAACGGGACAAACCGTCAAAAAGCAAATATATGTTCGTTTTTATTCAGTAAAAAGGATTTTATTGATTTTCCAGTGCCCATCTTCAATTTCCATCACTGCCATCGTAACATCCCCGCCAAAACGGCTTCTGCCACAGCTTCCCGGGTTCAGCCACAGCCGTCCGTCGATCATTTCTTCAAAATAATGATGACTGTGTCCAAAAATAACAACCTGCGCTGTCCCGAGATCCCATGCTACATCTTTTTTATTATGAGTCATAAAGAACTCAATTCCTTCTATTTTAAAACGCAACGTGCGGGAAAGATTTTTCGCCCAGTCCCCGTCATTATTTCCACGCACAACATAAAGGTTTCCCAGATACCGGAGCTGATCCAGAAGTTCCGGACGGTCAACATCCCCTGCATGAAGAATGCAGTCGCAGTCTTTCAAAATCTCAATTACTTCCGGTCTTAAAAGGCCGTGCGTATCTGATATAATTCCGATTTTCTTAGCCATTACAGTTTCTCCCATGTCTTTTTATATCTATATACATGCAGAAAACAGGCTCTTGAGAGCCTGTCCCTGATTTCTTAATAACCCAATTTCTTAATATCCTTCTTTACGGCGTTCTTTTCGTAAAGCATAGCGTTTCTCGCCGCCAATCCACTCTGCTTTTTCTGATTCTGTCTCTACGATCAGTCCCGGCACTTCAACTTTATGATCGTTTTCATCCAGTGCCACCATGACTTCATATGCCCGGTTGATCATCCTGCGGGTTCCATCCGTATCTTCTACATACGTATCGATGCGGACCTCCATGGAAGTTCTTCCTACATAAGTCATCTTTCCAATCATAACAACTGTATTTCCAAGATATGCTCCGGCTTTAAAATTCAGATTATCCACGCAGGCCGTTGTAACGATCGTTCCTGCATGACGCCGTGCCACGATTCCTGCCATCTCGTCAATCCACTGCATCAGCACACCACCGAACAGACGTCCGTAACAGTTGATGTGCTTGTTCATGATCAGATACGTATTTTCTGTACGTGAGTCCTCTACCCGTTTCATTTTCCGCATTTATTATGTCACCACTTTCTGTTTGTTATACTATGAACCACAGCTCAATTATTTTCTGTATGCTCACAGGTTGTTTTTCGTACAATCAGCGTTGGTTCCATAATGATCCGTTCGGGTTTTGCATCTTTATCATTAAGCTGCTTCAGCATTAAATGAGCTGCCTTTTCGCCCATCTCATCTACATGCTGATTAATTGTTGTCAGTTCAATTCCATACATGGATGCCATTGCAATATTATCAAAGCTGACAATCGACAGATCTTCCGGCATTCTGATTCCTGCATGTCTGCAGCCATCCATAAATCCTATCGCCGTCATATCATTCACAACTACCATAGCACTCGGTTTCTTCTCCAATTCGGTAAACTGCTGTGCCAAAATACGACCTGTTTCCATTTTCAGGTCACTCTCAAACACACACTCTTCCTCAAATGGTAATCCATAATTCTGAAGCACCTGTTTATATCCTGCAAAACGCCGACTTGATGCAGAGGATACTCCCGGTCCTTTAATGAAACCAATACGTCTGTGTCCCAATTCAATCAGATGCATTGTTGCCTGATATCCGGCCTGAAAATTGTCAATTAATACAGAATCTCCTGTATAATGTGGCAGAATACGGTTTACCAACACTTTTGGCATTTCCATATTTTTAAGCTTATCTTCTATGCTTTCTTCCTGTGCTGTTATCAAGATCAAGCCGGCAAAGTTAAACTGTTCTGTCAGCCTCAAAAATTCCAGTTCCCTATCTACATTATATTCGCTGTTTAAAACCATTACCATATAGCCATGGTCATTAAGGATTCTCTGAATGTTGAATGTCAGATCTGCATAGAACGGATTTCGTATATCTCCCAGTATCAGTGCTACGATATTCATTCTGCCTTTACTAAGACTCTGTGCGATCGTATTAGGCTGATATCCGATTTCATTTATAAAATCCATTACTTTCTTTCGAAGTTCAGGTCCAACACCCTCATTTCCGTTAATCACTCGAGAAACTGTTGATTTTGAAACGCCTAACATCTCTGCTACATCTGAAATGCCATACTTTCCATTTTTCATGCATTTTCTCCTTTTCATTTTGATTTTACCTCATGAAATTTCTTTTCGCAATAGATATTCTGGTAATATTATCCAATTACTGTCTCAGTTTAGGTGCCCTGCTGTTCATCATCAAGATCACAATAAGGATAATTCCCTGAATCAGAGAACGTAATCCGGCAGCCATGTTCAACGCCTGAAGAATATTTGTGATCAAAACCAGCACCAGTGAACCAAGTGCGCCTCCGATAAATGTACCCTTACCTCCGGTCAGCTTCGTTCCGCCAATAACTACTGCCGCAATTGAGAGCATCGTATAACTGCTCGCCATATTCATCTGAGCCGTGCCCGCATATCCTACCAGCATGAGTCCGGCAAAACCAGCCATTGCACCACCAAATACATACGCAAGGATAATTACTTTTTTACTATTAATACCACAAAGGTTTGCAGCATTTCTGTTATTTCCTGCCAGAAACAATGTACGTCCATATCGACTTCTTCTTAAGAAAAAGATTTCCAGTAAGATCAGTAAGATAATCACTATTGTAGGAAGAATACGAAACGGTCCGACCAGAGTCTTCGAAATTCCCTGAAGTTCTTTGCTTACCATAACTGACGGCTGTCCTTTTGTTACCATTATCGAGAATCCGTTGATAACATTTGACATGATCAGCGTCATAACCAGCGGCACAACTTTCAGTACCTGTACACCAATACCATTGATTGCTCCAACGATCGCGCCCATGCACAGAACCGCCGGAATCATAAGAAGAAAGGAAAACATTCCGGATCCGACACTGATCATCGGTCCGAAAAGAGCAGTCATCGACATGATTGCACCAACAGACATATCAAGTCCACTGTCTCCTGATATAATAACGGCTGCCTGTCCAATTGATGCCAGTGTAAGAATCGATGTTGTCATCAGAATGCTGGAGATATTATTCATGGACAGAAATCCTGCACTCAAAAACTGTCCAAGTATTAAAAGAGCAATTGTTCCAATGATTGCAGGAAGATATGGATTATTAATTTTTTTCAACGTTTTCATCTCTTTCCTCCTATAGCTCTCTTTATTTTTGTTTTCAACTCTTTATCAGCTGCTGCAATGGATACTGTAACACCGATCAACAGGATCAGGCCCTGAATAAAGCTCTGCACAACAGAACTCAGGTTTGCAGATACAACGATTGAGATCAGAATACTCAGGAAAGAAGCACCGAAGATTCCGCCCCATATTCCGCCGATTCCACCATTTAATGAAACGCCTCCGATAACCGCTGCTGCAATAGAATTCATGCTCATTGTGGAGCCTACCGTCGGGCTGCCGGCACAAATATTTGCACTTATACAGATTCCCGCAATCCCTGCTGCAAGTCCTGCAAAAGTATGTACAAAAAATCTTAATGCAGCCACATTGATACCTGATGCATATGCTTTTTTGACGTCTTTACCAAGGGCGTAAATATGCAGTCCCATAGGCAGTTTCATTACCAGAATCCACAAAATGACAAGAATTCCAATCAGTACGACCGGTGTCGGTATCACTCCAAACATATTTCCCAGATACCAGTCACCAAAACTGAAATCAATATATCCTCCCGGATATGGTAAGATCCACAGTGCGATTCCCGCAAAAGCCGTAGAGGTTGCAAATGTGGCCAGTAACGGATTGATTCGCATAATTCCTACAATAAATCCATTAAACATGCCGCATAACACTGCACTTAACAGTCCCAGCATAGCTGCCTGTGGAACGGAAAATCCTTTTTCAAACGCTGTAACGATAACTACATTCACAAGGGATACGATAGAGCCAAGTGAGATATCGGTTCCTGCCACAAGAATCGTTGCAGTAACACCTATCGCCACACAGATTGCGCCTGCATTCGTAGAAATGAATGACCGAAAGAAAGATACGCTTAATCCTCCCGTCATTATTCCGTTAATTCCAAGGAAGATCACGAAAAGCAGTAATGATGGAAATGCATTCCATGATACCAGTTTTTTTACTTTGTTCATTTAATTTTACCTCCTTTCAGCCGCATCATTTACGTTTACAGTTTCTTCTATCGGCATAGCTGCTGCTGAAATATTCTCTCTTGTAATAGATTCACCTTCAAGGATTGCAGATATATGACCCTCATACATTACAATAACTCTTGAATTTTCCACCATTGATGTTACATTTACAAGCTCGTCATCATCGCTCGAGATCATGATCACCGCACTGCCTTCACCTGCAAGTTTTGCAAATTCTTTATGCAGATCTGACCTTGCTTTCACATCAATTCCTTTAGTAGGATCATTTGCCAGCAACAGTTTCGGTTTTGTACTCAGCCAACGTCCTACTACTACTTTCTGCTGGTTACCACCACTCAAAGCCGTGATCAGCTGTCCCGGATTATCATATTTAACATTAAATCCATCTAAAACAGTTCTGGCATTTTCCATTTTTTCGTGTTTTACAAGTTCTTTTACTACAGCAACGTTCTCTGCCAGATTTCGTTCCTGGAATGTTCCGTCACGCTCACGGTCGCCTGAGATAAAGGCAAATCCTCTTGCAACCGCCTGTCTGGAGTTATGAATAGAGATTTCCTGACCATCCATCACCATTTTTATTTCTCCAAATGTGCCATACAGTGCATCGATCAGATCTGTCTGACCATGTCCCTGTAATCCTGCAACGCCTATGATCTCGCCTTTTCCAATCTCAAGACTTTCTTCCGTTCCATAAGACGGAATCTTAATATGCGGTGCTTTTATAAATATATCTTTTCTGCTTTCTGACTGATGTTTTCTGTCTCCCCTTGTTGTCTCTACCTTTGTGCCAACCATCAGGGAAAGCAGCTCACTTTCTGTTTTTTCCTGCATAGGATATGTACCAAGTGTTTCCCCGTTCTTCATGATCGTAACGCTGTCACACATTGCGTACAATTCAGACATTCTATGTGAAATGAATAATACTATGCATCCTTTTTCTTTCAGTTTCTTTATGATCTCATCTACAATTTCCACATCTTCCCTGTACAATGCCGATGTGATTTCATCAATTATAAGTATCTTTGGTTCCTGAACCAACGCTTTTGCCAGCTCTACCATATACTGCTGGTTTGGTGCAAGCTCTTCGACTTTCTTTGAAGCGATCCCTTCCAGTTTCATTACCTTCAGGATCTCAGCTGATTTTTCTTTAATTTTTCTGCGATCTGTAAAAATTCCCTTTACAGGAACATCACATATACAAATATTTTCTTCTACTGTCAAATTTCCAAACAGGCTTAATTCCTGACTTGTCATTATTACATGATTCTTTTTTGCTTCTTTAGGGGATTTGAAATCAATCGTCTTTCCATCAAAAACAATATCTCCTGAATCTTTACTTATCAATCCACCCACAACTTTAGCCAATGTCGATTTTCCGGACCCATTTCCACCCAAAATAGCTCGGACTTCTCCATTTGCAATGTCCATTTCTGCATGCTTTATAGCGATAACAGCCCCATATTTTTTCGATATATTCTGAAAAGTAAGTCCCATATTGCCTCCTCCTATATCCTGTCTATATGAAAAACAGGACTGGCGGAGGC
>CAVFJK010000037.1:0-4476 GCA_963622815.1 Ruminococcus bicirculans (ex Wegman et al. 2014) | reverse complement strand
TTGTAGAGGAGCAGGAGTTTGCAGAGAGCAAAGCCGCAAGTGCTGAGCATACAGCAAGTTTTGCACCAACAGACAGACCATCACCGAGCAATGCGGCGAGCGATGGTTTTATGAATATTCCGGACGGAATTGATGAAGAATTACCATTTAACTAAATAGGAGGTAAACTATCATGGCTTATAATAAAGATGAAAAAAGCAATTCTCCGATGAAGAGAAGAGGCGGCCGCAGAAGAAAAAAAGTTTGTGTATTCTGTGGAAAAGACAATGTAATCGATTACAAGGATACAAATAAATTAAAAAGATACATCTCTGAGAGAGGAAAAATCCTTCCGAGAAGAATCACAGGAAACTGTGCAAAACATCAGAGAGCTCTGACTGTTGCTGTTAAGAGAGCACGTCATCTTTCCATGATGCCATACGTTCAGGATTAATCTGAGCACTATAGCGGATCAGAATTATCAGAGTCGCATTTGGGAAACATAATCTGTTTTTCGGATGCGGCTCTTTTTATGTGGCAAAATTTCAAGATATCTGGTATAATAAAAGGCAGCGTTTAATAACTAAAAAGATAAAAAGAATGGTAAAGAGTGTTATGAGTGGAAAATTAAAATTAAAAGGTCATCTGAAGCATTTAGCCCGTTGGCCGCTGTATTTGTCCGTTCTGCTGATTGCATTGAATATTCTGGTATACGTGATCAATATTAAAGCCGGTGTGGTTGTTACCATGGGAAATCTGCTTTATATAATAGCAGCGATTGGTCTGCTGTTATATCACAGACCGTTGATGTTCAATGATCTGATTGCTTTTGCCAGCCAGTATGAATTCCTTGAGAAGAGAGTTCTTGAGGAACTGGCACTTCCATATGCAGTGATGGATATGCAGGGGAGAATGATCTGGTCAAACAGAATGTTTTCGCAGTTGACGGGTAAGGATCCGTTTTACAGAAAGAACGTAAATACGATTTTTCCGGATATTACGGCAAATAAACTTCCGGGACATGACGGGAAGGATATTACAGAAGTCAGCACCCAGTTTGGAGACCGGATCTACCGGATTTCCATGCAGAAGGTCCTTCTTGGAGAATCCGTTGCACCGTCTAAACTGTTGATGGATATTCCGGATACAACAAGTCTCATCGCAATGTATCTGTATGATGAGACAGAACTGAAAGAATATATCCAGGCAAACGAAGACAATAAACTTGTTGTGGCACTTGCTTATTTGGATAATTATGAAGAGGCACTGGAAAGTGTTGAAGATGTCAGAAGATCTCTTCTGATCGCGCTGATCGACCGTAAGATCACGAAATATTTTTCCAATTATGATGGTCTGGTTCGAAAACTGGAAA
This sequence comes from Ruminococcus bicirculans (ex Wegman et al. 2014), assembly GCA_963622815.1. Lineage (GTDB taxonomy): Bacteria > Bacillota > Clostridia > Lachnospirales > Lachnospiraceae > Blautia_A. The sequence goes on along the minus strand of CAVFJK010000037.1, from coordinate 3,125 downwards.
AGGATAAATATTTCCTGATTATGAGACAGAGTTCTCTGGAAACGCTTAAAGAACAGAAATTCCATATTCTTGAAGAAGTGAAGACGGTCAATATTGGTAATGAGATGACCGTTACCTTAAGTATCGGTATTGGCCTTAATGCAGCAACTTATCTTCAGAATTATGAATATTCCCGTATCGCGATAGAGATGGCTCTTGGACGAGGCGGAGATCAGGTTGTCATCAAGAATGGTGATAATATTACTTATTATGGCGGAAAAGCCCAGCAGATGGAAAAGACTACACGTGTGAAGGCGCGTGTGAAAGCGCAGGCTCTGAAGGAATTTATGAGTACAAAAGAGCGCGTGGTCGTTATGGGACATAAGATCACGGATGTGGATGCGCTGGGAGCTGCAATCGGTATTTACCGTGCAGGTAAGACTTTAGGTAAACCGGTGCATATAGTTGTAAATGATCCATCTACTTCCATTCGCCCGCTGATGGCCGGTTATATGAATAATCCGGATTATGAGCCGTCTATGTTTATTGACCGAAATCAGGCAATGGAACTTGTTGATGATAATACGGTAGTCGTTGTTGTGGATACGAATAAGCCAAGCTATACAGAGTGTGAAGAACTTCTGTATATGACGAAGACGATCGTGGTCCTTGACCATCACCGCAGAGGTAATGAGGTGATCCAGAATGCTGTTCTGTCTTATGTAGAGCCATATGCGTCCTCTACCTGTGAGATGGTAGCAGAGATCCTTCAGTATTTCTCTGATGACCTTCGCCTTCGTAATATAGAAGCAGATTGTATTTACGCCGGTATTATGATCGATACGAATAACTTTATCACAAGAGCCGGTGTTCGTACATTTGAGGCAGCTGCATTCCTGCGCCGTTCCGGTGCTGACATGACCAGAGTGCGCAAAATGCTTCGTGATAATATTGATTCTTATAAGGCAAGGGCAGAAGCAGTTCGCACAGCGGAAATCTATCGTGGATGTTTTGCGATTGCAAAATGCCCGAGTGAAGGTCTCGAGAGCCCGACAGTCGTTGGTGCACAGGCAGCAAATGAGCTTCTGAATATTGCCGGTGTGAAGGCTTCGTTTGTACTGACCACATACAATAAAGAGGTTTATGTCAGCGCACGTGCGATCGATGAAGTCAATGTACAGGTGATGATGGAAAAACTTGGTGGCGGCGGTCATATCAATATTGCCGGTGCACAGGTGAAACGTCCAATCGATGAAGTGCAGAATATGCTGAAAGAAATTATAGATGAGATGTATCAGGAGGAAAAAGGCAAGAAATGAAAGTAATTTTATTAGAAGATGTAAAGTCACTCGGAAAAAAAGGTGCCATTGTAAATGTAAGTGACGGATATGCAAGAAATATGATCCTTCCAAAGAAACTTGGTGTGGAGGCTACTCCGAAGAACCTGAATGACCTGAAACTCCAGAAAGCTAATGCAGAAAAAGTAGCACAGGAAAATCTAGAAGCAGCACAGGCATTTGCAAAGGATCTTGAAACAAAAGAAATCATTCTTACACTGAAAGTAGGAGAGGGCGGAAGAACATTTGGATCCGTATCCTCTAAAGAAATTTCAGAAGCAGCAAAATCCCAGCTTGGTCTGGATATTGATAAAAAGAAACTTCAGCTGCCAAGCCCGATCAGAAATCTTGGCGTGACACAGGTTCCGGTTAAATTACATCCAAAGGTTACCGGAAGCCTGAAAGTATGGATTAAAGAAGCGAAGTAAGGAGACTTTGGATATGGAAGAAGCGCTGATAAAAAGAATACCGCCTCACAGCATTCTGGTTGCATCAGAGATTCTGACGAGCGATGATTTCTATCAGAATCAGTACGGAATCATTTTCGATGCAATGGTAGAACTTTGTAATGAAGGAAAACCGGTCGATCTGATCACACTGCAGAACCGTCTGAAAGAAAAGGATCTTCCGCCGGATATCAGCAGTATGGAATATGTCCGCGAGCTGATCGAAGCGGTTCCGACTTCTGCGAATGTAAAATATTATGCAAATATCGTAAGTGAGAAGGCTCTTCTCCGCCGTCTGATAAAGGCAACAGAGGATGTGGCAAACACCTGTTATCTGGAGAAAGAGAGCACAGAAGTGATCCTTGAGGAATCCGAGAAGAAACTGTTTAATATCCTGCAGAGAAGTATCGGCGGTGATTATGTACCGATTCAGCAGGTAGTCTTAAATGCCATCAATAATATTGAAAAGGCATCTAAACTGAAAGGCAGTGTTACTGGTATTCCGACAGGATTTATCGATCTGGATTATAAGACTTCCGGAATGCATCCGTCAGATCTGGTACTGATCGCGGCCCGTCCTTCTATGGGTAAGACCGCATTTGTTCTGAACATTGCGCAGTACATGGCTTTTCGTAAAGATGTTACAGTTGCGATATTCAGTCTGGAAATGTCAAAGGAACAGCTTGTGAACCGTCTTCTGGCGATGGAATCTCATGTAGATTCGCAGAATATGCGTACCGGTAATCTGAAAGATGAGGACTGGACGAAGCTTGTAGAAGGCGCGGATATCATCGGGCGTTCCAATCTGATCATAGATGATACACCTGGAATCAGTATTGCAGAAATGCGTTCCAAGTGTCGTAAATATAAACTGGAACATAATCTTGGAATCATTATGATCGACTACCTGCAGCTGATGAGTGGAAGCGGAAAGAGTGATTCCCGTCAGCAGGAGATCTCAGATATTTCCCGTTCTCTGAAGGCTCTGGCGAGAGAGCTGAGTGTGCCGGTCATTGCACTGTCACAGCTGAGCCGTGCAGTTGAACAGAGGCCTGACCACAGACCAATGCTTTCGGACCTGCGAGAGTCAGGTGCGATCGAGCAGGATGCCGACGTTGTTATGTTCCTGTATCGTGATGACTACTATCATAAAGATACTGAGAAAAAGGATATCGCGGAAGTCATCATAGCCAAGCAGAGAAATGGCCCGATCGGAACGATCGAACTGGTATGGCTACCAAGATATACACAGTTTGTAAATATGAAAAAATGAGTACCAAGGGTTAAAAGTCACGAAAGCCGTTCGTGCTTGCACGATAAGGTTTTGGGACTTGGAACCCGCCCAAACATGAGGAAGTAGCGA
>CAVFJK010000036.1:7290-8361 GCA_963622815.1 Ruminococcus bicirculans (ex Wegman et al. 2014) | reverse complement strand
GCACACGATCTATATACTCAAATCTCGGAATCTGCGTCTGATCTTCTTTATTTGTCAGTCCCACACAGCGGTACATATCTCCCACACGATAGCGGGCAAAGGCCCCACCCTTCAGAACCGTAATAACAAGCTCATATTTTTCTCCCGGGATAACCTCATTCATAAGATAGGTATCGGGAATAAATGTGGGATCTTCATAATTATGCAGCATGTCTTTTTCTGTGATAAACTCATAAAAACAGGTATCCGGGAAGAAATACATTCCATTTCTTGTCCATGTCTCAGTTCCTATGATAGACGGCTCCGTACCTGCAAACAGCTCCATAGGCCGGACTCCCCACATTTCTTCCAGATCATCCTTATAACACTGGTTGTCTGTCCCTGCTACCATAAAACCCTTCAGATGAAAAAGATCTCTTGGAAGAAGCTCGCGTTTCTCTTTCCTGCAGATTTTTTTCGCACTCAGAATCCTTTTCAGCATCCCGGGTTTATAATGGAGAAGCTCCGAAAAAGAAGTCTTACTTTTACTGGCTGATACGCTTCCCGTCAGGCTCTGCGTTACCGCATATGCCACACTGCCAAGGCCAAAAAAGAATTCCACGTCCTGTTTCATGGCCATTTTAAAACCCTCTTTATTCCGTTCGCCAAAGCTCATATTCACTGCATCCTTTACTTCTGGAAGAAAACGGATGTTGATATCTTCTTTCAACGCCAGTGGAAAAAGACCTGTAGCAAAAGGCAGAGGGGCCAGTCCGTAAAGAATCTTGTCTGTTTCTTCTACATCAAACTTTCCTTTCTCACGGCTTGTAGACAAAATAAGGCAGGCAACCACATTATTCCTGTAAGTATCCAGCATACTTCTTGTATACGGTGCTACCTTTACCGGATGTCGCCCGCCTTCCCAGGTAGTCTGTATCCAGATGATCGGATTGCCCGGAAGAGTTTCGCTTCTTTTCTGCAGGAGCATATCTGCATAATCGTCATAGGTTGTAAGTGGAACCATCCGCCGGAACTCATCGATCCCGGAGGGCTTTTTTCCCTTCAGAATACTTTTACCCAGCTCGCATTCTG
>CAVFJK010000036.1:444-7212 GCA_963622815.1 Ruminococcus bicirculans (ex Wegman et al. 2014) | reverse complement strand
ACCAGAGCCGGATCTGCTCCTCCATCAGGCGCTTCTGGATCTTCATATAATCTCTCATTGTCAGGTCAAGAAATCCGCAGTACTCTTTCCATATGGCATCATACTGCGAATTTCGAAGTTTATCTCCAAGACTCACTGCCATCCCCCCTTTTTGTGCCACGTTTTTATGCAGGCAGCCACACTGCTGTGATTCGGTATCAGAAAAGGCGTATTCATCCGATATGCCCGGTAATTACTAAAAGTCTCCGGAAACACCACCCTGTCCTGATAACAGATGTACAATATATTCCAGACGATAAAAACCACAAAAACTCCGAGTGCCTTTACTGATCCGAGAAATCCTGAAAGGCATAAATAAAATCCCGTAAACCACAAAACGCCGGGATGCCGGCACAGTGCATAAACTCCCTCTGTACAGGCCAGCCTTTCATGATTTTCTTTCATATATGTCTCATCAAAAGGAATTGCAAAAAATAAGGTATAGATCAACAGTCCCAGGAACACGATCAGTGCTGTCAGAAAAACAGCGGAAATAAAAAAAGAAGCTCCCTGTCGCGGCCAGCAGTCCCAAATCACCAGAACTGTAGATACTGCGATCAGGAAACAGCCTATACCAAAAGACAGGTGAAGAAATCTTTTTTTCAGTCGGATACTGTTATGATCGTACAGGAAACAGAACAAAAAGCCAATACTTCCTATAAGAACCGCAGGCATGTATTCCTCCCCCTTTATCCACTCTGAAATACACATAGTTACCTCAAAACAACTATGTGTCTATTATATAGCACATAAATTATTTTCGCAACTATTTTGCGATATTTCGGCAGAAATCTGATTGGTAGTTAAAAATATTAAATCCGGGCGTTTGACACATCTGATCTATACAAGGATCCTTGAGCCATCCAGCAAGTGCTCTTCTTTCCAGGCAGCAAAACAGTTTCTTGAGTCTCCTGCCTATGAACTTCACGATGTTTACCGTGCACTTTCTATTCTTGCTAAAGAAATGGATCTTATACAGTCTGAAATTTATAAAAACAGCTTTTTTCTTGGAAAAAGGAATGACTGGATCCTTTATTATGACTGTACGAATTATTATTATGAGATTGAGCAGGAAGATGGCGATAAAAAGTATGGCAAGAGTAAAGAACACCGTCCAAACCCTATCATCCAGATGGGACTTTTTATCGATGGTGACGGGATCCCTTTAGCCTTTTCGCTTTTTCCCAGAAATCAGAATGAGCAGAAATTTTTAAAACCTTTAGAATCAAAGATCCTCCAGCAGTTCAGATGTGAAAAATTCATTTACTGCAGTGATGCAGGACTTGCTTCTGAGGATAACCGGAGCGTTGATCTTTCCAAGCTCTCTGAAGACGATAGGTAGCAACAGCCTGAACGAATCAGCTCACCGTAACGAGTAAGAAAACCCCCAGAGCGGCAACTCTGGGGGTTTTCGTTTTGCCTTATGGAAGTTTATCCTCACTTCTTAGCTGTTATTATCATATGCTATATCCATCAAAAAGTCAACTATGGATTTATTTCCACTCTGTGATCACGCCGGAACCGATGGACTTCGGCTGAGCAGTAAGTTCTGCACAGTATTCGCCAAGACGGATATGAGCTGTAATTTCTTCGTCCGTCCGGTTCAGGATGACGAAGGTGATCTTATGTATATTAATAAACGCAGGCAATGGCTGGTTTATCCGTTTCTGTGCCTTCTGACGATCTTTTTATGCTGGTTATTTACAGGGCAGAATATCTATAATTTTGCTTACTATGGTCTGCTCAGCCCACTGATCCTGCCTTCCTACCTGCTGCCCTTTATAAAAATGGAAGATTATCTGATGGCGGTCAGCATTATGGGAATTGCAGCCTCTGTATGTCTTTTATATTACTGGCAGAATTCTGATAGTATCAGCAAGAAAAAAGGGCCATGAAAAACATGGTCCCTTTTTTCTGTGTCCTGCACGACACATATCATATATCTGAAGAAAGAATTATGATACCTGAATTAAGAATTTATTTCACCTTAACGGTAACTGTTACAGTCTTTACTGCACTTAAATAGCTTCCGTCTGCTGCTGCAGTAATTGTGATCTTCGCTGTTCCGATACCCTTTATCGTTACGTTGCCCTTTGCATCTACTGCAGCGACATTTGCGTTGCCAGATTTATAAGTCAGGGCTGTCTGAGCTTTAGCTCCAAGGTTGAATGCTGCTTCACCAAATTTCTTATTGAAGGAATCTGCTGCGGTGATCGTCTGTGCAACCTGTTTTACAAGTTTTGCATTAGCATCTGTCAGTGTTTTCGCTGCTGTGGTTACGTCTGTCTCAGTAAATTCCTCACCTGCCAGAATCTTCTCTGCTGCTGCAATAGCTTCTGTCAAAGCCTTAAAGGATGTTTCTGTGTAATCTGCTGCTTTCAGTTTCTTTGCTTCTTCAACTGCTGATTTCAGAGCATTTACAGAATCCTCGGAAGCCGCCTTCTGAAGTGCCGCAACTGCATCGTTCAGTTCCTTTGCCTTCTGAGCAACCACATCACCCTGGATGGCATCATCCGCCGTCTGATCGATCGCGTCATAAACAGCCTTTGCTGCCGCGTAGCTTGTTTTTGTATAGGCTGCCTCTTCAAGCTCTTCAAAAGCTCTCATAGCTGAACCAAGTTCATTTTCTTTGATAATAAATGTTCGTTCGCCATCAGCAGTAATCGAGCACTGGGAGGTACGGATATTCTTCTCTATTACTGATTTAGGATCTGCAACGCTCTCTGCAACAGTAACAACACAATCCCGTGCCACACCATCCAGAGTTGTAACATCATTCACGCGGGTTCCGTTAATAAAATGTGCACCATAAATTTCAGCAGAACTTACAGTTATATTATCTAAAACAATCGTACCAATACCTATATAGGAAGATGTAATCTTTCCCGTCTTATCAGTTGAACCGTCAATGACATAACAGGTTTTTCCGTCCGTACCAGAAAAGTATCTTTCCACATTCAAAGAAAAACCATTCAGATCCAATCTGATATTTTTATAGAAATGAATATCTTTACTTATATTTACATCAGATTTTAACTGTACAATCTGCCCTTCTCCCGCATAAGCCAGTGCATAAGCTGTATCACCTTCGGCAATTTTTCTGGCAATGCTTCCGTCTGCATTATAAATAACTGCCACAGGATTCTCTACATCAGGAACTGTACCATCCACCAGTGCCTGATATCCGGCATATTCACCTTCTGTGACATCACCGAGGATTTTACCTTCCGGAGTCGTATAAGGACCACTGACAGACCCTGATCCACCTTTAAAATAACCGCCCTCGATTATAACTGGAGCCCATCCGTTTCCACTGCATATCCATTTCCACTTACAAAGCATCCTCCTTTGATAGTCACCTGTCCGTTTCCTATTTCCAACGCACTTTTTCTTTCACTATTACTGCTTATATTTTTCCAGGATACAATCCTGCAGAGCATATATGCAAAGTCCTGTAAAACTAGCATTACTGAGAGTAATCTTTTTACCTCTTATCTCAGAATATCCACCTGTCATCTTCGTATTTGTAACATTAGCATTGCCACCAACGTTCAATCCTCCAAGCTCGCTGCTGTCAATATTTACGTTCACACTTTTTCCGCTGCTAACAGAGACATTACCATCAATACTGCTTCCACTGATTTTTACATCTACATTATTCTGGCACAACGAAAAACTTACCGGACCATAATCGTTCTGGTTTTTTTGGTCGGATGTACGCGTTATTCTACAGTTCTTTAAAACAAGAGATACTTCTTCTATATCTTCCTGCAAAGCATATGCATTATTACCTATCTGTCCATCGATATACACCCCATCTGCAGTAAGACTTCCCGACTGGAGCAGAATACTGGTTTTATATGCAGCCTCACTGCCTTTGACAATTTTACCGGTCTTTTCCTCACTGCTGTCAATAATCGTCACATCTCCTTTAATACGGATAATGCTGTCTTCCTGATTCAGTGTATGTCCGTTCAGATCGATCGTACCGCCTTTAATGCTAATACTTTCTGTAAGGGTGACATCCTCTGTCAGCTTCACAGTACTTCCTGTTGTCATGTTTTTCAGCTGCGTCCGGATATCCGGTGCAACAACATATTCTTTCGCAACTGTAGATGTGGCACTTGTATCATCACTTACCTTCTTAAGATTCAGCCAGTCAAGTCCAATGCACGCTGACTGTTCAGGAGCAAAGCTCATTGCCTCCACATAAATGTGTACTGCCACTACATTCTGTTTAAGGTCTGGAACAGTAAAACTGATCCTGGAAGGCTTATTCTTTCCTCCCACTACTTTCGTCTCATCTATACGTGCATTATAACGTACACATGTAGCACTCTTTCCTGCAAAGTAATCCTCTGTGCTCTCATATACAGTCCAGTCAGTGGCAGCATCCGTCAGGCCCAGATTGGAGATTGCCTGTACCCCTACGGAGATTGTTGCCGACCCGTCTTCATGGATCACCAGAGTTGCCGGTCCTGAGAAGCAGCCGGCAGCTGCAGACTTATAACTCATGTAATTAGCTGAAGTATACTCATTCGTATCAGCTATTTTGCTTCCGTTCAGAAGCTCTACAGGAAGGCTGTATGTTCCCGGTGTTAATGTCTTCTGGAAAGCTCCTCTTCCGACAACAATATCACCTGTTTTCTTCACAAGAGCCTCCATTGCCTGTTCCAACTTTTCAGTTGCTGCAAGAACATTGTTTTTCTCTCCCTTATTTCTTACATTATTCAGGATATCTTTACCTTCTAATATTGCATTCGTAAGAGCTGCCCCACTCCAGGACTCTTCTGTATAATCCTCTTCCTTCAATGCTTCAGCTTCTTTTATCTTTTCTTCAAGCTTTTCTGTACTATATGGTTTTGTCAGAGCATCAAACGTCTGATCCAGCATTTTCACTCTGGTATCCAGCGAAGATTGCTTGTCTCTTCCCAGAATTGCACTTTCTGCCAGCGATATCTGTTTAGTTACATTATTCCAGCTGTATTCCAGATACTCTTCCTCATTCAAAGCACTCATTTTCTCTTTTATCTCAGCCAGTTTTGCCTGTAATTCGGTCGGATCTCCTGCCAGCACCAGTTTTGCCATAGCATCTGTCAGAGCCTTATCCGCCGCATCTACTGCTGCCTGTGATGCTTTCTTCTCCAGTGCCGCTTTCGCTTCTGCGTTCGCGGTATTGATGGTGCTTATATTTTTGTCCCAGGTAGCTTTCGTATAGGTATTTTCCTCCAGAGCATCAGCCTTTGCTATTGTTGCCTCAAGTGCACTGGTGTCAACCGCTTTCTTCTTTGCACTGGCATAATCCAGTTTCAGATAAGCGTCCTGATTAGTCTTCATCGCATCAATATACATGTTCAGGTAAATGCCGTCTGCTGTTTTGTCCGGAATCGTAACGGTAATGCTGTCTACCTTACCGTCAGAATTTGTTGTATATTCTGCTGCCGTCTTATCAGAACCAACAGCAGCTTTATAATAGTTCCAGTCGCTTGCAAAGGCAGTGACGGTCCCTACGGTTACGGACTGCAACGGAACAGTGATTCTGGCACTTCCGTCCTCAGCGATGATCATTGTCGCATCTCCTGCAATACAGCTTTTCGCCATAGAAGGATTCGTAATTGTTCCCACATTCATCAGAGCGACCGGAAGGCTGTATTCTCCTGCTTCTAGACGGGTATTCGCAGACCCAAAATTAAAGTTCTTCTGTGCCTCTGCATCATCATCACCAACAGCTGCTGCGCTGTTATCGACTCCGTCGCTGAACTCATCCACATTCAACCCCTCTGCATCCTCCGTCTCAAAATCCAGCTCTGCATCCTGCTCATCCTCCACTACTACTTCAGCATCAGTAGTTTCGCTTTCTCCTGTCACCTCTGTATCTTCAATTACAACAGTCTCTGCTTCTTCGACAACGGACTGTTCTGTTTCAGCTGCTGCCTGATCAGAAAACACTGTATCCTCTGCTGCATAAGCCGGAACCACGGAGCCAACTGCAAGCAACGCTGACATCATGCACGCTGACATGCGAAGTGCCAAATTCTTTTTCCTCATAATTTCCTTTTCTCCTTTTAAGTACGACCTGAATTTTATTGTCAGGCGAAAGTTATCTTTCTACAACTTTGATAGAATTAGTGTACTATAACCGGGGAGACTGTCCAAAAACTGATATGATTTAAACCGAAAAACTTAAAAGTTGATGCACTCTTATGAGTGTTCAATATAAATTAAAATCGCACATTGAAAACTGAATAAAGTACACAGAAATCATGCAACTTTGTTCCTGATATAGTATAATAAAACCATAGAAAAAACGTTTTGAGGTGAGTTGATATGCCGTATGTTTCAGGTTTTGACCGTAATCAGCTGATGTGCTGTTCGTGGGATACATTTGTAGATGAAAAAAGTATTGCAAGGATTATTGATGCGTTTGTAAACCACCTTGATATAAAAAATATGGTGTAAAACCTGTGGCAGCAGAAGGTCGCCCGTCCTATGATCCTAAAAGTCTTTATAAGATTTATATTTATGGGAGCAGGAGGATGCAGATGAAATTCCAGGAGAGCTGACAAGAGAAGTAGTTGAAGCCAAGTTAAAAGAGGCACAGGAGAGACTTGTCAGATATGAAGGCTATCAAAAGCTGATGGAAGAAACAGGAATATCACAGCTTTCTATCACAGATGCAGATGCAAAGCTGATGAAAAATAAGAATGGTTTTGCAGTAGCGTATAATCC
>CAVFJK010000036.1:0-434 GCA_963622815.1 Ruminococcus bicirculans (ex Wegman et al. 2014) | reverse complement strand
TCCACAGACAGCAGTGGATTCAGAAACACACCTGATCCGTGATTTTCAGATGACCAATCAAGTAACCGACCATGGATTGCTGGAAAGTACGATGACACAAATAAAGAATTCTGAGCAGGGAAAAATCGTAGAAGTAGTAGCAGATAAAGGCTATGAAGCTACGGAAGATATGGTTAGCTGTCTGGAGAATGGAATCATTCCACATGTCATAACAGATGATGGAAAAGATGGATATGAGATAGAAATCCCTTATGAGGAGGCTGAAGCCAATCTTGCCAGTACGGATGCGGAGAAATTGAAGAAAGCACTGCATGCTGGTCTGATTCCAGAAGCCTATGCAGATGTGATACAGGATATGAAGGTAGAAACAGTCCGCCGCAAGGTAGTGGATGAAAAACCGGAAAGTACCAGTGTGTATGGAAGTCCTGAAGAGA
>CAVFJK010000035.1:0-3082 GCA_963622815.1 Ruminococcus bicirculans (ex Wegman et al. 2014) | reverse complement strand
CCCCTGCTTTTATTTTTTCTGGATCTAAAAGCATGGATTTCCGAAGTGACTTTAGAAAAACAGACGGCATAAATGCCTCAGACTTATAGAAATATGCTTTTCTCTTATGGTACCATTTGTTCTTGTTTTTTTCAATAGACTTTATAATTTTTTTATATTCGATATAACAGTTCCCCTTCCAAAGGTGGAATTTATAATATTTTTACGGCCTCACTCCGGTCAAAGCAACAGCTTGACAAACTTCTCTGCTTTCTTCTATACTCGTATTGATCAAACATAAAATCAGCAACTAAATTTTCCTGTCAGGAGGTTATTTTATGCTTTTAAAAAACGGCCATCTCATTGATCCGGCAACCCGAACAGATGAAGTCATGGATATTCGCATCAAAGACGGAATCATTACAGAACTGGACAGGTGCCTTGCACCGTCAGATCATGAAGAAGTTCTGGATCTTTCCGGACTGACTGTCGCACCGGGACTCATTGATACTCATGTACATTTCCGTGACCCCGGACTTACTTATAAAGAAGATATTCATACCGGTTCCTTTGCCGCTGCAAAAGGCGGATTTACTTCCGTGATCTGCATGGCGAACACAAAACCAACTGTAGATACCGTGGATACTCTGAAAGATATCCTTTCCCGTGCCAAAGGAGAAAAAATACATATTTATCAGACCGCTTCTGTCTCCTATGGACTGAGCGGTGAAAAAATGACTGATTTTGATGCACTTGCAGATGCCGGTGCCTGCGGATTTACCGATGATGGAATTCCGCTTCTTGATGCCATCTTCTGCTATGAAGCTATGAAAAAGGCCGCTGCTCTTCAAATGCCAATCAGTCTTCACGAAGAAGATAAAGCATTTATCGCCAATAATGGAATCAATGCCGGAGAAACCTCCGCTAAACTTGGAGTTGTCGGTTCCCCTGCAATCGCAGAAGAAGTCATGGTTGCCCGTGACTGTATGCTTGCCCTTCGAAGTGGTGCAGCTGTTGTGATCCAGCATATCAGTTCCGGAAATTCCGTAGAACTTGTCCGTACAGCAAAGAAACTCGGTGCTGACATTCATGCAGAAGCAACCCCGCATCACTTTACCCTCACAGAAGAGGCACTTCTGAAACATGGCACACTTGCCAAGATGAACCCTCCTCTCCGTACCGAGAAGGACCGTCAGGAAATCATCCTGGGACTTAAAGACGGCACGATTGATCTGATCGCAACAGACCATGCCCCGCACAGTGCAGAAGAAAAAGCAAAACCACTGACAGAAGCCCCAAGCGGCATCACCGGTCTTGAGACTTCTCTCGGACTCGGAATCACTTCCCTTGTGAAACCGGGTTATCTTACTCTGAGCGAACTTCTGAAAAAAATGACCTGCAATCCTGCGGCTCTTTATCATCTGCCAGGCGGAAGCATCCAGCTCAGCGCTCCTGCTGATTTCGTGATCTTCGATCCGAACGAAAAATGGACCGTCACAGACTTTGCTTCCAAAGCCTCCAACAGCCCGTTCAAAGGTGCAGAACTTTATGGAAAGATCCACTACACGATCTGCGATGGAAAAATAATATACCGCGGATAGCAAAGACTCCAGCCGGAAATCACTCCGGCTGGAATTTTATCATACCATCATCTGAGGAGTATTCCAAAGATTCAGCTTCGTTCCGATTCCTCTGTCATCCGTCAGGCTTCCCTATCTGCGTTTTTGTATTCACTGACACTTCTGGCAATTGTTTTTATCACCAGCTTCGTATCCAGCGGTTTTGCAATATGCTCATTCATTCCGGCTTTCTTTGCCGCTATCCGGTCTTCCGCAAAAGCACTGGCTGTCATTGCTATGATCGGAACTTTCTTCGCATCAGGGCGATCCATTCCACGTATCTTCTCAGTAGCCTCATATCCGTTCATAACAGGCATCATGATATCCATCAGGATCACATCGATCTCAAACGGTCTGCTCCGCATAAATGCGTCAACGGCTTCTTTACCGTTTCTTGCTTCGATCACATGTGCTCCGCCTTCCTTAAGCAGAAATCCTGCTATCTCCATATTCAGATCATTATCCTCAGTCAGAAGAACATGAATTCCTCTGACAGATGCCGACTCTTTCTCAGCTTCCACATCTTTTTCTTCTTCTACGCTTCCGTCAATTTCGAATGCCACAATGACATCAAAAGAAGTTCCGACTCCTTTTTCACTCTCTACGGTGATTACACCGCCCAGTGCATCCGTAAGTTTCTTGGTAATCGACATTCCCAGTCCACTTCCGCCGTAGCTTGATCGGGCAGACCCGTTTTCCTGTGAAAACGGCTCAAATATATGTTCCAGAAATTCCTGTGTCATACCAACTCCTGTGTCACGGCATCTGAACTCAATACTGACCATGTTATCATCGCATGAAACTTCTCTGCACGTAATGTAAATCTTACCATTTTCTTTATTGTATTTAATCGCATTACTCAGAATATTCGTCATGATCCTTTTGTAATGTACCGGACTTCCCACCAGTCTGTAATGAGGAACTCTGCAGTCTTCTTCCAGAATCTCAATTCCTCTGCTTTCTGCCTGTCTGCTGATAACAGTAAAAACGCTTCTTGAAATATCCTTCAAATTAAATGGGACATGCTCCAGAACGATCCTTCCGGATTCAAGCTTATTCATATCCAGAACTTCGTTGATCAGCTCGAGAAGGATCTCTGCTGAATCTCTTACCTTCTTCAGACAGTCATCACGTTTGTCGATATCAGTCCTGTACCGTTCTGCGATATCCAGCATTCCAAGGATACCATTCAACGGCGTACGGATATCATGGCTCATGCGAAGAAGGAAATCTGTTTTTGCCCTGTTGGCACACTCTGCATCCTGCTTCGCTGCCAGGATTTTTTTCTGATATACCTTTTCTTTTTCCCTTACTCTTTTTAATTCATCTAATGCTTTCCTTAATTCATCATTTTCCTGTAAAATATTAATCGCACTTTTTAATCTGTTATTTTCCAATGCAAAAAGACAGAAAACCATTCCGTATACGATAGAGAGTCTGCCCAGCCATTCAACATCATAGATTGTGGACATGATCGTAGAAGC
>CAVFJK010000034.1:0-9792 GCA_963622815.1 Ruminococcus bicirculans (ex Wegman et al. 2014) | reverse complement strand
TATTATATTGGGTTTGTAAAGAAAATATACAAAGAATGAATCATATATGGAGGGTTAATCATGGAAAACAAAATGTTTTGCTTTCAGTGTCAGGAAACAGCAGGATGCAGTGGATGTACCGTATCAGGGGTATGTGGTAAGAAACCGGATGTAGCTGCGATGCAGGATCTTCTTGTTTATGTAACAAAAGGCTTGAGCGCGGTGACTACGAAGCTTCGGTCTGAGGGAAAAGAAATCGAGGACTATGTAAATGAGATGATCATTGTGAATCTGTTTACGACGATTACCAATGCAAATTTTGATAAAGATTCTATTATCGAACGTATTAAAAATACACTGGAGAAAAAAGAAGAACTTCTTCAGAAAGTGACAGAGCGTGAGGCACTTCCGGAGGCAGCACTCTGGAATGGAAGAGAAGAAGAGTTTGAAGAAAAAGCTTCCCATGTGGGAATTCTTTCTACAGAGAACGAAGATATCCGAAGCCTTCGCGAACTGATCACCTACGGGCTGAAAGGACTTGCCGCTTATGCAAAACATGCAGCGGCACTTGCACATACGGATGTGGAGATCGACGCATTTCTGCAGAGAGCACTTGCAGCGACTCTGGATGATTCCCTGAGTGCAGATGAACTGACTGCACTGACTCTGGAGACAGGAAGTTATGGCGTAAAAGTAATGGAACTTCTGGATAAAGCGAACACAGCGGCTTATGGAAATCCGGAGATTACAAAAGTCAACATCGGAGTTGGAAAGAATCCGGGAATCCTTGTTTCCGGGCATGACCTTCGTGATCTGGAAATGCTTCTGGAACAGACACAGGGGACTGGCGTGGATGTCTACACACATTCCGAGATGCTTCCGGCACATTACTATCCGGCATTTAAGAAATATCCGAACTTTATCGGAAATTACGGAAATGCATGGTGGAAGCAGAAAGAAGAGTTTGAGAGCTTCCACGGCCCAATCCTGATGACAACAAACTGTATCGTGCCGCCAAAAGACAGCTACAAGAACCGCATGTACACGACCGGAGCTGCTTCTTATCCGGGATGCACTCATATTCCGGGTGGTGTCGGAGAAGAAAAAGATTTCTACCAGATCATTGAGCAGGCAAAGAAATGCCAGGCACCGGAAGAAATTGAGCATGGTGAGATCGTAGGAGGATTTGCACATGCACAGGTGCTTGCCCTTGCGGACAAGATCGTCGAAGCAGTCAAATCCGGAGCAATTCGAAAATTTGTTGTTATGGCAGGATGTGACGGACGTGCAAAATCCAGAAACTATTACACTGATTTTGCAAAGGGACTGCCGAAAGATACGGTGATCCTGACTGCCGGCTGTGCAAAATATAAATACAATAAGCTGGACCTTGGGGATATCGGTGGAATCCCGAGAGTCCTTGATGCAGGACAGTGTAACGATTCTTATTCTCTGGCAGTGATCGCACTGAAGCTGAAAGAAGTTTTTGAACTGAATGACATCAATGAACTTCCAATCGTGTACAACATTGCGTGGTATGAGCAGAAAGCCGTGATCGTGCTTCTGGCACTTCTTTCCCTTGGTGTGAAGAACATTCACCTTGGACCAACACTTCCGGCATTCCTCTCACCGAATGTGGCGAAGATTCTGGTGGAGAACTTCGGAATCAGCGGAATCGGGACAGTGGAGGAAGATCTTGAGAATCTGATTGGATAAAGACAGGCGGTAATGCAGGGCGGTTTGCGGCGGGAAAAATTTTATAGCAAATAACGATGTTGTACTTGACTAACCGCACCTGTATATGATTAAATCAACAGGAATCAATCATATATCTATTATATGAGGGAGTAGTGGCGCATAGCGTGGCAAGTCAACATCCTGACCGCTGGTCTGGCTTGTCTTAAACAACGAGACTCATGTATGGCAAAGTTACTGAGAAAGTAATGTTTTGTTTGCTGTACATGGAGTCTCGTTTTTGTATGTCTGTCAAATAAAGCCACACAAAACTCAAATAAAACAGGAGGAGACAAAATGAAAGATGCATTTATGATGTCCTGGGAAGAACTTCTCGCAAAGACTGGCACAGACAGTGAAAAAGGTCTGAAACCGGAACAGGTCGAGAAATCCCGCAGCACCTACGGCAGCAACTCTTTTGTTCGTCAGAGTCATGAATCTCTGGCAAAAAGAATCTGGGATGCATCCACAGAGCCGATGCTGGTTATGCTGATTTTTGCCGCGATCATTACACTGGCAGTCAACATCACCAGATATTTTACCGGTGGAGAGTACAATTTCCTGGAGTGCATCGGTATTTTTGCCGCGATTGCGCTGTCTGTCGTGATTACGATCATCACTGAGGGAAAGAGTGCCAAAGCATTTGAAGCATTAAATAAAATCAATGAGGATACACTGATAAAAGTTATCCGTAATGGGGAACCGCAGCTGATCACGCAGAAAGAGATCGTTGTGGGCGATATCATCATGATCGAGACCGGTGACAAGATCGTGGCAGACGGAAGACTTCTGACAAGTAATGACCTGTCTGTCGATGAATCCGCACTGACAGGAGAAAGCCTTCCGGTCAAAAAAGATGCCGAATTTGTCTGTCAGAAGGAAACACCGGTTGCTGAGAGAGCAAACATGCTGTATTCCGGCTGCTTTGTTTCCGGTGGAAACGGACAGATGCTGGTTACTGGTGTTGGTAATGATACTGAGTTTGGTCAGATTGCACAGGAACTTTCTTCTATCGAAAAGACAACCACACCGCTTCAGGAAAAACTGGATAAACTGGGAAAACAGATTACAGTTCTCGGTGCATCCGCAGCAGCGATCGTTTTTGCAATTGAGGTCATTCAGTTTGTGATGAACGGACAGCTTAATCTGGATACGGTATCTGATGCATTTATCACAAGTATCGTTCTGATCGTAGCGGCAGTTCCGGAAGGACTTCCGACGATCGTAGCGGTTTCTCTGGCACTGAATATCATTAAAATGTCAGGAGAAAATGCACTGGTCAAAAAGATGATCGCCTGTGAGACGATCGGCTGTGTCAATATTATCTGTTCTGACAAGACCGGTACCCTGACGGAAAATAAGATGACCGTTCAGAAAATCTATACTGGCGGGGAACTGATCGAGCCGGAGCAGTTAAAAGATGAGCTCCTTCTCAAAAACTACTGTATCAACAGCAATGCAAATATTTCCATGGAAGACGGAAACTGGTCATTCATCGGAAATCCGACAGAATGTTCCCTGCTTGCAGCAGCTTCAAAAGCCGGTGTGGATTACCAGAAACTTCGTCATGAAGCAGAGGTTGTCCGCGTATTCCCGTTCTCTTCCCAGAATAAAGATATGAGTACGATCGTCCGTGAAAACGGAAAAGAAATTTTGTATGTAAAAGGTAATCCGGAGAAGATTCTTTCTCTCTGTACCGGAATTTCCGAAAAGGAAAAAGAAGAGAACTTCCGCCTGATGGAAGACTTCCAGAGTAAGGCTGGCCGTCTGCTTGCTTTTGCTCATAAAGAACTGGATGGTCATTATAATGACGAGGCACAGGAAGAAGTGGAACAGAATCTGATCTACGATGGTTTTGTTGTGATCTCTGACCCGCTGAGCCCGGATGTATATGAATCTATTCGAAACTGCCACAGTGCAGGAATCGAAGTAAAAATGCTGACCGGAGACAATATCCGTACAGCAAGAGCAATCGCCAACGAACTGTATATGCTGGATGATGACCATATTGCAGTGGAAGCGGCTGACATCGAGAAGATGACGGATGAAGAGCTGAAAGAGGCTCTGAAAAAGATTCAGGTAATTGCAAGAAGTACCCCGCTTGTCAAGATGAGAGTCGTAAAGATTCTCAAAGAGCAGGGAAATGTCGTTGCTGTTACCGGTGACGGAATCAATGATGCACCGGCGATCAAACATGCCGATGTCGGTATTGCCATGGGTATTGCAGGAACGGATGTTACGAAAGAAGCCAGTGATATGGTGCTTCTGGATGATTCTTTCTCAACGATCATTAAAGCAGTGCAGTGGGGACGTGGAATTTATGAGAACTTCAAACGTTTCATACAGTTCCAGCTGACCGTCAATGTGTCTTCTGTAGTCGTTGTTATCTGCTCGATCCTCGCAGGATTCAGTGCACCATTTACAGCACTCGAACTTCTGTGGATAAACATCATCATGGACGGACCGCCGGCACTGACACTTGGTCTTGAACCGATCAGGGCGGACCTGCTGAAACATAAGCCTACAAAGAGAAATGAAAATATTATTTCAAGGAAAATGCTGATTCGTATTTTTGTAAACGGAATTTTTATCTCAGTGATCTTTATGCTTCAGCATTTCAGGAACTTCCTTGGTGCGGCACCGGAGGAAGAAGCAACTGTATTATTTACACTGTTTGTACTGTTTCAGTTATTCAATGCGTTTAACTGCCGTGAGCTGGATGACACACCGATGTTTAAGAATCTTCTGAAAAACAAGCTGATGCTTGGGGTATTCCTTCTGGTACTGATCCTGCAGGGAATCATCACACAGTTTGGTGCGGCAGTATTTGAAACAGTTCCGCTCTCCGCAGCAATGTGGGGCAAAATGCTTCTGACAGCTTTCACAGTCATTATTCTGAATGAAGGCATCAAGGCAGTAAAGAGACTGGTTGGACAGAAATAAAGTGTACTGAGTGGCTGTGAATGGTAACACAGTTTGAGACAGATTATTTGGAGGGAGATGTGTATGATCACTTTTCTGGCATCACTTTTTATTAAAGACAGCAGGAATTACAAGGCACCGGCAGTGCGACAGGCATACGGCGTACTAAGCGGGGCTGTCGGAATCGGACTGAATATCCTGTTGTTTATAGGAAAATGGCTGGCAGGTACGATCAGTGGATCCATTGCGATCACTGCGGACGCATTTAACAACCTTTCGGATGCCGGATCGTCGATCATCACATTGATCGGGTTCCGCCTTTCCGGGCAGGAACCGGACCAGGAGCATCCGTTCGGGCATGGAAGGATGGAATATATTTCCGGCCTTCTTGTATCGGTGGCAATCCTGGTCATGGGATTTGAGCTGATCTGGTCATCGTTTGGGAAACTGAGAAATCCAGAACCGATCGAGAGCAGCGCACTGGTATTTGGAATTCTGATCGCATCGATTCTTGTAAAGGTATATATGTTTTTTTACAATCATTCGCTGAGTAAGAAGCTGGAAAGTGCAGCGATGAAGGCAACATCAGTGGACAGTTTAAGTGATACGGTTGCAACAACGCTGGTTCTGATCGCAACGCTGATCAGTAAGTATACCGGACTGATCCTGGACGGATGGTTTGGTATTCTGGTTGGACTGTTTATCGTTTATACGGGTGGTTCGACGCTGAAGGAAACAATCGATCTGCTTCTGGGGCAGCCGCCAAAGCAGGAATTTATTGATGAGATTAAAGAGATCGTTCTGGGGCATTCGCTGGTATATGGCGTACATGATCTGATCGTGCATGATTATGGACCGGGGCGAAGAATGATCTCACTCCATGCAGAAGTCGCCGTGGATGGAAACATTCAGGATATTCATGAGCAGATCGATCATATTGAGCATGAGCTGCAGGAAAAGCTGCAGTGTTCGGCAACAATCCATATGGACCCGATCGTGACGGATGACAAAGAGGTTCTGGAGATGAAAGCAAAGGTCGAGGAGATGATACATTTTCTGGATGAATCGTTCAGCATGCATGATTTCCGAATGGTGAAGGGGCCGACGAGGACAAACCTGATCTTTGATGTGGAGGTTCCCAGGAATAGTTCGTTTACAGATAATGAGATTATGAACTGGCTGAAGGAAGCAGTTCATGAATTGCCGGGGAGTAAGTATTTTGCGGTGATTCAGATCGATCATGAGTATTATTAAAAATACTGATGACTGTACAAAAAGTTTTAGTTTGACAGCTCCTATGGATTTGGTATAATAAATAAATCGAGGCAACATTCAGTGCGTAGAACGGCATAATCGCACCTTTAAAGGAAATAGCAGAAAACTTCGAAGAAGAAGTAACTGTTGTTTCCTGTTTTTACTTTATAGGAAATTACTTCGTAATTTTCCAATAAAGTAAAAACAGGAGAGCCCGGTAAAAGAAACGAAAGAGAGGAAAGAGTATGGACACAAAAGAAAAAAACACTGCAACGCCGTATGATCTTGATGGAAAACCGCCATTAAAGCTAGCAATTCCGCTTGGTCTGCAGCATGTTCTGGCAATGTTTGTCGGAAACCTGACACCGCTTCTGATCATTACAGGAGTCTGTGGCATTGAGTCAGGAAGCGAACTACAGGTAGCACTTCTTCAGAATGCTATGCTGATCGCGGGAATTGTAACATTGATCCAGATTTATACGATCGGACCGATTGGAGGTAAATTACCGATTGTTATGGGAACCAGTTCCGGATTTATCGGAGTCTGCAGAAGTGTGGCGGTAACCATGGGAAGTGGTGTGGCCGGTTATGGAGCAATTCTGGCAGCTTCTTTCATTGGTGGTCTGTTTGAAACCGTGCTTGGCGGATTCCTGAAGCCGCTGCGTAAATTTTTTCCGGCAGTTGTAACCGGTACAGTTGTATTGTCAATTGGTCTTTCACTGATTTCTGTTGGTATCGGTTCTTTCGGTGGCGGAAGTACCGCTCCGGATTATGGTTCACTGGAGAATCTTTTTGTAGGTACGGTAGTGCTGATCGTGATCATTGCACTGAAACACGGAACTAAGGGATTTACCAGCTTTTCTTCCATTCTTCTGGGTATCATTGTCGGATATATTCTTGTATCTGTTATGGCACTGGTACTTCCAACAACATTTACCTATGTAGATGAGACCGGAGCTACGATTGAAGCGACAAAATCATGGGTCATCAACTGGAGTAAAGTGGCAGATGCATCCTGGTTTGCAATTCCAAAGTTCATGCCGGTTAAATGGGTATTTGACGCGAAAGCAATCGTACCAATCTGCATTATGTTTGTAGTTACAGCAGTAGAGACGGTTGGTGATATTTCCGGTATTACAGAAGGCGGACTTGGAAGAGAAGCTACCGATAAGGAACTTTCCGGTGGTGTTATGTGTGACGGACTTGGTTCTTCACTGGCAGCAGTATTTGGTGTTCTTCCGAATACTTCTTTCAGCCAGAATGTAGGTCTGGTTGCCATGAATAAAGTTGTAAACCGTTATTCTATTGGTATTGGAGGAATTTTCCTGATTGCATGTGGATTATTCCCGAAACTTGCAGCGCTGATTTCCATCATGCCACAGAGTGTTCTGGGCGGAGCGGCAGTTATGATGTTCTCCTCTATCGTAATCAGTGGTATTCAGCTTATTACAAAGTGGCCACTTTCTCCGAGAAATGTAACGATCGTTTCTGTAGCGCTTGGTGTAGGATACGGACTTGGCTCCAATTCCGCAGTGCTTGCACAGCTCCCGGAAAGCATCAATCTGATCTTCGGTGGTTCTGGTATCGTGCCGGCAGCAGTATTTGCGATCATTCTAAATATCATTCTTCCGAAGGATGAGAAGACAGAGGTTGAGATGGCTGAGGAGATACTGGCGGAGAAGAAAGAAATGGAAGGGAAATAGAATAGGGAAATGAGAACAGGCAGGGACGAGTGGAATAAACTTGTGCCTGCCGTTATTATACAGAAAATCGTTCAGGAAGTCTCGCAGGGTCTCCTGAACGATTTTTGTATATACGGCAGGGAAAGGTTTCCTATCCAGCTCTGTTTCTGGCTGTTGAATCATGAGGAAGGAAAAGTGCTGGCTGGTATGGAGAGAAAAGAGAGAGCATTTAGGGAGAATTTGTTGAACGAAAATGGTTGCAAATTCTATGTATGAAATGTTAGTATGATAGTAGTTCTGATGCCCGCAGGGGCAGTCTTGAAGGCTTTATTTCTGAAGCAATATTTCCAAATTATTCAAGTTGTTTTATAGCACCGTGAAAGCAGAATATGGGGGGAAGCGTGGAAGATTTGACGTTATAAAGTGAAAGATATTGTAACTGTAAAAAGAGTGTAACCCTGTATTGTGTTTGGCAGGCGTTACACTCTTTTTTCTAGGCTTTATGGAATTTCATATAAGTGAGGCCGGTGATATCGGCAAGAACCCAGCCGATCGGTATTGCCATCCAGATACCTGTTTCTCCGATATATGCGGACAGGAGATAGGACAGAGCTACGCGGGTTCCGAGTGATATGACGGTCAGGACGACGGACATGCCTGGTTTCTTGATGGCACGATAATAGCCGTACAGAAGGAACAGGCAGCCGATTCCGCAGTAAAAAGCACCTTCAATGCGAAGGTAACGCACGCCGGAAGCGATAACGGCAGTTTCTTTTGCACTGACGAAGATTCGCATCAGCGGTGCGGCAAAAATACATACTATTGCTGAAATTACAATACAGAAAAGAAAGCTGATCAGAAAAGATTCTTTTGTGCCTTTTCTGATTCGTTCTTTTTTGCCTGCGCCGTAATTCTGTGCGATAAAAGTAGAATATGCATTACCGAAATCTTGCACCGGCAGATAAGCAAACGTGTCGATCTTGACAGCAGCGGCGAAAGCTGCCATTACGATCGGACCGAAGCTGTTGACGAGTCCCTGGACCATCAGGATACCAAAGTTCATGACAGACTGCTGAACGCAGGTCATGGAAGAAAGATTTCCAATCTCGCCGAGGATCTGGCGGTTGAATCGAAGGTCTTTTCTGGATGGCAGCAGGTCGCGACATTTCAGTAATACATAGAGGGTAATGCCAATTCCGGAAACATATTGTGCGATGACTGTTGCAAGGGCAGCCCCGCGGATACCCCATGGAAGCACAGCCACAAACAAAAGGTCCAGTCCGATATTCAGGACAGCAGAGACTGCAAGAAATACAAGTGGAATCGTGGAGTTCCCAAGTGCGCGGAGCAGGCAGGAAAAGTAATTGTACAGCGAAGTGGCGATGATTCCTGCAAAGATCACAAGCAGGTAAGCTTTCATGCCATCCCATACTTCTGCAGGTACTTGCAGAAAATGTAAGATGAGATCAATTCCAGCATACACCAGAATATTCAGAAGAACGGTAATCGCCATGATCAGCACAAAGGCATGTATGATTGCACTTCGCAGAGAATTCTGGTCGTTTTTTCCTTTATAAATAGAAAAAAGAGCTCCTGATCCCATGCTGAGTCCAAGAAAGATAGAAGTCAGAAAGGTCATCAGGGTATAAGCAGATCCTACTGCCGCCAGCGCGTTGCTTCCAAGCACACGCCCCACGATCAGCGTATCTGCAATATTATAGAACTGCTGCAGAAGGTTGCCGGCCATCATCGGCAGTGCAAACAGCAGCAGCGAGCGGGAAATTTTCCCCTCAGTTAAGTCATGATACATTTTTGTTACCTCATCCAAAGTCTAAAAATTTTGAAAATTTAATACAGGGTTTACACTTTTCTGGCAAACCACTATAATGATTATATCATAAAAAAATAATCTGAAAAGGTGGTGAAATTATGGAGGGAGATTATATGACCGGTAAAGAAATTGTTAATCTTATTCGTAAGCTAAGAGAAAAGGGAATGGGCGACAGCGAGATATTGGATCTTATCTTATATGTAGAAACACATGATCCCAGGGACATTGTTGAAAAGGTGAGTAACCTATAAAGTGTAACTTGTAAATAAGAGAGTGTAAATCCTGTATTGAATCTTTAGGGTTTGCACTCTTTTTGTGTAATCATGGAAAAGTGAGAGAATTTTATATTATATATACAATTTTAAAATATTAATAAAAATTTGAGTAAAA
>CAVFJK010000033.1:0-2837 GCA_963622815.1 Ruminococcus bicirculans (ex Wegman et al. 2014) | reverse complement strand
GAATAAACCGATTCAGGTACAGGTTCTGGATGTAGACAAAGAAAGCAAGAAACTGATTCTTTCCGCAAAAGAGATTCTCAGAGCAAAAGCGGAAGAAGAAAGAAAAAATAAAGTTTCAAACCTGGAGATCGGACTTGTGACAGAGGGAACGGTAGAGAGCCTTCAGCCATATGGCGCATTTGTTGATCTTGGAAACGGACTTTCCGGACTGGTTCATATTTCACAGATTTGTGAGAAGAGAATCAAGAAACCATCTGAAGTTCTGGCAGTCGGAGATAAGGTGAAAGTAAAAGTAACTGCGATCAAAGACGGTAAACTCAGTCTCAGTATTAAAGAAGCCTCTGATATGATGGCGAAAGAAATTGAGGAAGAAGTTTATGAAGTACCGGATGCAGGTCAGCAGGCAACGACTTCTCTCGGATCACTTTTTGCAAATATTAAATTAGATTAGGATTAATACGAGGATTTTATTTTTATGAGAAATCAGGAAAAAATTTTTGTTATCGGACATAAGAATCCGGACACAGACTCTATCTGCTCTGCAATCGCTTACTGTGATATTAAAAACAGAACAACACAGGATTGTAAATATATTCCAAAACGTGCAGGTCAGATCAATGAAGAAACAGAATATGTGCTGAATCGTTTTGGGGTACAGCCGCCGGGATATTTAAGCAATATCGGAACACAGGTAAAGGATATGGATATCCGCCTGAGTCCGGAAGCAAATAAGAGCATGTCGCTGAAGAATGCATGGGATCTGATGCAGGAAAACAGCATCGTTTCTCTGCCGATCAGGGAAAAAGACGGCACACTGGAAGGTCTGATCACCATTGGTGATATTGCCAAAACTTACATGGATACAACGGACAGCTATCTTCTTTCCAGAGCGAGAACGCAGTATCAGAGAATAGCTGAGACGATCGGAGGAAAGATCGTCGAGGGAAATGAGCATGGTTACTTTATCCAGGGCAAGATCATGGTTGGAACGGCAAATCCGGATAAGATGAAAGAATATGTCGAAGAAAATGACATGATAATCATGGGAAACCGTGAAGAAGATCATCTGCAGGCAATTGAGCAGAATGTAAGCTGTATCATTGTGGGACTTGGAATTGAAGTGACCGAAAAGGTTCTGAAGCTGGCACATGAGAAGGACATCATTATTATTTCCTCACCGTATGATACCTTTACGATCTCACGTCTTATAAACCAGAGTATTCCTGTAAAATATATTATGAAAACAGATAATCTGGTTACGTTTAATACAGAAGATTTCACGGATGATATTCAGGATGTCATGATAAAACACCGTCATCGTGCGTTCCCGGTCATTAACAAAAAGGGAAAATGTATCGGAACGATTTCCAGACGTAACTTCCTGGATATGCACAGGAAAAAAGTGGTTCTGGTAGATCATAATGAAAAAGACCAGGCTGTAGATAATATTGATAAGGCTGAAATTATGGAAATCATCGACCACCATAAACTGGGTACGCTGCAGACGATGCAGCCGATTAGTTTCCGTAATCAGCCGGTTGGCTGTACAGGTACGATCATGTATCAGATGTATGGAGAACAGAAACTTGATATTCCGCCCAAAATCGCAGGACTTCTCTGTGCGGCAATTATTTCTGATACACTGATGTTCCGTTCCCCTACCTGTACACTGCAGGACAAAATGGCAGCAGGAGCACTTGCACTCATTGCAGATATTTCCATCGAGGAATTTGCAAGAGAGATGTTCAAGGCAGGAAGCAATCTGAAAGACAAATCTCCGGAAGAAATTTTCTATCAGGATTACAAGAAATTTATTGCAGAGGGCGATGTCTGCTTCGGTGTTGGCCAGATCAGTTCCATGGATGCAGATGAACTGCGTGAGATCAAAGAAAGACTGATTCCGTTTATGGTAAGTGAATGTGGCCGTCATGGTGTATCAAGAGTGTACTTTATGCTTACGGACATTATGGAACAGTCCACAGAGCTTCTGTTCTATGGAGAGGGAAGCGAGGAGATGGCTGTCCATGCATTTAAGATTGAGCCGCAGGATGGAACAATCTATCTGAAGGGAGTGGTTTCACGTAAGAAACAGCTGATTCCGCCTCTTATGGAGGCCGCACAGATGATCGGCGGCGACTACGTATAAGAGCAGAGGAGAGAAAATGGCGAAACAGACCTGGAAACCGGGCAATATGATATATCCGATCCCGGCGGTTATGGTAAGCGTTACAGATGGGAAAGGTCAGGATAATATTATTACAGTTGCATGGACCGGTACCATTTGTACCAATCCTCCGATGGCTTATATTTCTGTAAGACCGGAACGTTTTTCTTATCATATGATAAAAGAAACAGGAGAGTTTGTTATCAATCTGACCACGGAGGAACTGGCAGCTGCAACAGATTACTGCGGAGTCAGATCCGGCCGTGATACAGACAAATTTAAAGAAACCGGACTCACAAGAGAAAAGGCGGATATTGTAAAGGCACCGATGATAAAGGAGGCTCCGGTATCGATCGAGTGCAAAGTCAGAGAGATCAGGGAACTTGGTTCACACCACATGTTTCTGGCTGATGTGGTAGCAGTCCATGCAGATGAGAAATATATGGATGAAAATAATCGTTTTGACCTGAACAGAGCCAGACCGCTGGTATATTCCCATGGAGAATATCTGGGTACAGGAAAGCAGTTGGGAACATTTGGCTACAGTGTAAAAAAACGCAGAAAGTCTGTTCAGAAAAAGAAGGATAAAGCATCGAAAAAGGCCGGAAAGCCCTGATTCAGCTTTGAGGAATAAAAACTTTTCGCAATAAAATCGTTAGATTTTAAGCCAAGA
>CAVFJK010000032.1:2950-4440 GCA_963622815.1 Ruminococcus bicirculans (ex Wegman et al. 2014) | reverse complement strand
GGATACCTCCATATCGGACATGCAAAATCCATTCTTTTGAATTACGGACTTGCCAAGGAATATAACGGTAAGTTTAATATGCGTTTTGATGATACGAACCCTACAAAGGAAAAAAGTGAATTTGTAGAATCTATTAAAGCTGATATCAAATGGCTTGGTGCCGAGTGGGAGGACAGACTTTTCTTCGCTTCCGATTATTTCGGACAGATGTATGAAGCAGCAATTAAACTGATCAAAAAAGGAAAAGCTTATGTCTGCGATCTGACTGCCGACGAGATCCGTCAGTACCGTGGAACTCTGACAGAGCCTGGAAAAGAGAGCCCATACCGTAACCGTTCTGTTGAGGAAAATCTCCAGCTTTTTGAAGAAATGAAAGAAGGCAAATATGCCGATGGAGAAAAAGTTCTTCGTGCAAAGATTGATATGGCATCTCCTAACATGAACATGCGTGACCCGGTCATCTACCGTGTCGCTCATATGACTCACCACAGAACCGGTGATACCTGGTGCATTTATCCAATGTATGACTTTGCTCATCCGATCGAGGATGCGATCGAGGGAATCACTCATTCTATCTGCACACTGGAATTCGAAGATCATCGTCCGCTTTATGACTGGGTCGTTCGCGAACTGGAATACCCACATCCGCCAAAACAGATTGAATTTGCAAAACTGTACCTGACTAACGTCGTAACTGGTAAACGTTATATTAAGAAACTGGTTGAGGACGGAATCGTAGACGGATGGGATGATCCACGTCTTGTTTCCATCGCAGCTCTTCGTAGAAGAGGTTTTACACCGGAATCCATTAAAATGTTCGTAGATCTCTGCGGTGTCTCCAAAGCAAACAGTTCTGTAGACTATGCAATGCTTGAGTACTGTATCCGTGAAGACCTGAAATTAAAACGTCCTCGTATGATGGCTGTTATGGACCCGATCAAACTCGTGATCGATAACTATCCGGAAGGACAGGTCGAATATCTTGAAGCTCCGAACAACATGGAAAACGAAGCTCTCGGAACCCGTAAGATTCCATTCAGCGGAGAATTATATATCGAACGTGATGACTTCATGATCGAGCCGCCGCGTAAATATAAGAGACTTTTCGTTGGTACAGAAGTACGTCTGATGAATGCTTATTTTGTAACCTGTACCGGATATGAAGCAGATGATGACGGTACTGTACGTGTTGTACACTGTACTTATGATCCGGCTACAAAAGGTGGAAACGCTCCGGACGGACGTAAAGTAAAAGGAACTATCCACTGGGTAGAAGCTACCAACGCAAAAGAAGCAACAGTACGTCTTTACGAAAACATCGTAGATGAAGAAAAAGGCGTATACAATAAAGAAGACGGATCCCTGAACGTAAATCCAAACTCTCTTACAACTGTTACCGCTTATGTTGAGCCGGCTCTTATGGAAGCCAAAGGCTACGACAGTTTCCAGTTCGTAAGAAACGGATTCTATTGTGCAGATATCCATGATTC
>CAVFJK010000032.1:0-2940 GCA_963622815.1 Ruminococcus bicirculans (ex Wegman et al. 2014) | reverse complement strand
CGTATCGTATCCCTTAGGAGTTCTTGCCGTCTTCCTAAATAAATACAACAATTCTATGAGAGACAGGTCATAAACGCCTGTCTCTCTTTTTCATAAAAAAACTGCTGTCCTACAAATGCAATGCATTCATAAAACAGCAGTCTTATTTATTCATTGGAATTATTATTCCTCTTCTGTATCTTCGTCTTCTTTTTCTTCTTTGATCACGTCTTCAACAGCCTGCTCTGCATCTGCTGTTTCAGCAGTTTCTTCTACTGCTTTCTCTACAGCTTCTTCTGCCTCATCCCAGGATGCGAAGTCTTCACTTACTTCTTTCTTTTCTTCAGTTTCAGGAGATTCCTCTTCTTCTGTCTCATCTTCGAAATCGTCATCAAAGTCATCAAAATCGTCTAACTGATCTTTTTTGAGTACAAGTGCTGCAATAGCTCCTGCCGCAGCGGCAGCTACCGCTCCAACTGCTACATATCCCCAATATTTATTAATCTTTGCCATATTATGCTTCTCCTTTCATACTTTCATATCCAAAAGAATCCTCTTTGAGATACTCCAATGTGATATTGTTATAATATTACTACTTTTATTCCAAAAAGGAAAGAGAAAAGTACTTCTGTCCCCAATCGGGCATCACTTTTTAGCAGGTACGGAAAAAGTTCGTATTTTACCACGGATACGCTGCAATGCATTATCAATTGATTTCGGCGATTTTCCCATAATCTCTGCAATCTTCACATATCCATATCCTCGCAGATAATAATCAAGGACCTTATTCTCCATCGGGCTCAGAACCTTCGTAATCTCCCGCTCCAGAGTTCTTGTACTTTCCTGATCGATAATAAGAGCCTCCGGATCTTCCGTCCAGGAACCTTCCAGATGATCCGACTCATTCTCATCACTCAGTGAGACATACGAATTCAGCGGCTGATGTTTCTGCCGGTTCGAATTCTGAACTGCACTGTAAAGCTGCCGGTCAATACACAGACTCGCAAATGTACGGAAAGAAGTTTCTTTATCTGCCTGATAATTCTGAATTGCCTTAAAAAGCCCGATCATGCCCTCCTGAATGAGGTCATCTGTCTCTCCCCCGATCAGGAACATAGCTCGTGCCTTTTTTCGGACAAATTCTTTATATTTTTCCATCAGATAATCCGAAATATCCGTCTCGCCTTCGCGCAGTTTGAAAATCAACTCTTCATCGCTGTACTGATCGTAACGGCTCATTTAAGTTTCCCCTTTATTTACCTGCTTTTACCAGTCTCTGTCTTACGATTTCATATGCAAGGACACCTGCTGCAACAGAAGCATTCAGAGAATCGATATCTCCCTTCATCGGTATAGATGCCGTAAAATCACATGCTTCTCTCACCAGACGGCTGACGCCCTCTCCCTCATTACCGATCACAAGTCCCATCGGTCCTGTCAGATCCAGATCATACATGGTTTCTCCACCCATATCTGCGCAGACAAACCAGATACCTTTTTCCTTCAGTTCTTCAATTGTTCTTACGATATTTGTCACCTTCGCAACCGGTGTATAGTTAATTGCGCCCGCAGATGTTTTTGCAACGGTAGAAGTCAGTCCGACTGCACGTCTCTTTGGAATGATCACTCCATGCGCACCTGCAAGATTTGCAGTACGGATGATTGCACCAAGGTTATGCGGATCTTCTACATTATCCAGAAGGATAAGGAATGGCGGTTCACCCTTTTCTTCTGCTCTTGCAAGAATTTCATCTACAGTGCTGTAATCATAAGCAGCAACCTGCGCGATCACACCCTGATGTGCATGTGTCTCACTGAGCTGATCCAATCTCTCTTTACTTACATAATTGATGATCGTATCTGTCTTTCGTGCCTCTCGCGCGATCGTACGCACCGGGCCATCCTGACAACCGTCCAGAATAAAGAGCTTATCTACACATTTGCCGGAGCGGAAAGCCTCCAGCACCGCATTGCGGCCTTCTATCTGTTCACTCATAATACATCCTCTCCGATTCCCATACGGATCAAAGTGAGCATCCGTGTGTAATCCTCTTTCAAATATAAATATCCCATCAGTGCTTCAAACCCTGTAGCTCTGCGGTAATCTGCCATCGTCGCATGTTTTGCCATTGTCGGAGAATGTGCATTACGTCCTCTCCGGTAAACGCTCAGTTCCTCCGGTGTCAGTTTCTCTTCAATGACTTCCATGATTGCCGACTGTGCTCCGGCCTTTACCAGACTGCTGGCTTTTTTGTGGAGACGGTTCACCGGGCAGTTTCCCTTCTTGACCAGAATCGTGCGGATGATCAGTTCATAGACACCATCTCCGATATATGCCAGTGTCAGCGGAGAATAACTCCGCAGATCCTGATCTTCCAGATGAAACAGTTCTTTTAACTGCATCAGATTCGTTTCCATTTTACACCCTCGCGAGTATCTTTCAGCTCAATTCCCTTATCCAGAAGCAGACCTCTGATCTCATCGGCTCTTGCAAAATCTTTTGCCTTTCTGGCTGCCTGACGCTCTGCGATCAGGTTTTCGATTTCTTCGTCCAGGATGTCTTCTTTCTTATCAAGAATCAGTCCGAGAACATCACAGAGTTTTGTCATAACTTCAAGTGTATGTCCTGCAAATTCTTTTGAGCTGCCTTCCTGCACATTCGTATTTGCAAATTTAACAAGCTCAAATACTGCTGCAAGTGCATCCGCTGTATTGAAGTCATCATCCATGGCTTCTTCAAATTTTGTAACAAATGCAGCTTCTTCCTGCATCAGCTTCTTCTCATCTTCTGTTGCTTCCTGTACAGCAGCTGCTGCCTGACGGTCACGAAGTCTTGCTGCTGCCTCTGTGATTCTCTCAAGTGCATTTTTGGAAGATTCCATCAGATCTGCACTGAAGTTCAGCGGACTTCTGTAATGCGCACTCAGCATGAAGAAACGAAGTACCTGCAGATCATACTGC